>JAEVZU010000317.1 GCA_023392075.1 Bacillota bacterium
TAACCTTTCCATCCTTAAGTGCAAACAAGGTATCATCAGAACCTATTCCTACGTTTACGCCAGGATGAATCTTTGTACCTCTTTGACGAACAAGAATGTTACCGGCTAAAACGAACTGACCGTCAGCTCTTTTAACGCCAAGTCTCTTAGCCGCACTGTCACGGCCGTTTCTTGAACTACCAACACCTTTTTTATGAGCAAAAAGCTGTAAATTAATCTTTAACATGAGATTACACCTCCTCATCCATTACCTTTACATGTTTGGGGTAAGCAAGCTCTATTTGTTTAAAGCCTATTCCGGCAGTAGCCATAATTATCCCGGCATCATGCTTAAATTCAGGCGAAATATCAACATCAATGGAGCATGTCATAAAACCATGCCTCTCTTCGAAAAAGTCCTTTATCCCTGCAAGCTCTCCAAGAGCACCGGCTGCTGTATACGCAACAGCTGAAACGGCTGCACATACTATATCTCTGCCTTCTCTTGCATAACCTGCATGTCCTTTGACAACAAACTTTTTAATATTTCCTGCTTTATCCCTGCATATATTTACATTAATCATTAATCATTAACCCTTACGCGTTGATCTTTTCAATCTGAACTTTTGTGTAAGGCTGTCTGTGACCTTGCTTGTTTCTGTAGTTCTTCTTTGCCTTGTATTTGAAAACAATAATCTTTTCACCTTTACCATGGCTGAGAACCTTAGCATTAACAGTAGCAGTTTCCAATAATGGAGCTCCAAAGTTAACTTTGCCGTCCTTTGAGACAGCAAGAACCTTATCAAAAGTAACAGCTGAACCTTCTTCGGCAGTGAGTTTTTCTATGAAAACCACATCGCCTTCCTGAACTTTATACTGTTTTCCACCAGTCATTATAATAGCGTACATGATACACCTCCTACTAACAGTCTCGCCGGCTAAATGACGTATACATATCAAACAACATGTTCATCACAGGCAATAATCCATCCATTAGTTTAATTCGGCAGGATTATATTTGAAAAGCCTTGGCCGAGCGGCTACCGATATATTTTAGCACAACAAGATATCCTTGTCAACGATTATAAATGGGACAAAAAAGTACGACACAGCTTGTGTGCCGTACTTTTTTGGTTCCTGTTTATAATAATTTCCAGGCAATTTCATTCCATCTTAATTCATTCCTAAAATTCTGAATAGTAGTATCCTTGTTGATAAGAGCATATTCAATTCCAGCCATTTCAGCCCAGTCAACAAGCTGTTCGGCAGTAACCTGAGTGGAGAACACCGTATGATGTGCACCGCCGGCATAAATCCAGGCTTCGGCACCTACCTGGAGAGATGGTTCCGGTTTCCACAGTACTCTTGCAACAGGCAGCTTGGGCATATCGATAGTTGGCTGGATAGCTTCAACTTCATTTATAATCAGGCGGAAGCGATTTCCCATATCAATCAGCGACGCACAAACCGCATGGCCTGCCGCACCATCAAATACTATTCTGGCTGGGTCAGCCTTACCGCCTATACCAAGCGGATGTACCTCCAGACGAGGCTTTGTAGCAGCTATGGTAGGGCAAACCTCCAGCATGTGAGCACCAAGAATCATTTCCTCACCGGGTATCAGATTATAAGTATAGTCCTCCATAAAGGAAGTTCCCTTGTTGTCTGACATTACCTTCATAACATTGGTTAAAGCAGAAGTCTTCCAGTCTCCTTCTCCGCCGAAACCGTATCCCTGTGCCATCAGATCCTGTGAAGCAAGACCGGGCAGCTGCTCGAGGCCGTGCAAATCTTCAAAGGTAGTTGTAAATGCACTGAAACCGCCTTCTTCGAGAATTGCTTTAATGCCAAGTTCAATTCTTGCCTGCGCTCTGATTGCCTGCAGCTTTTCATCTGTTTTTGCGGATTCTGCAATATCATATTTATTTTGGTATTCAGCTATCAACCCATCGATTTGCTTGTCAGTAACACTATTTACTTTGGCTACAAGATCTCCGACACCGTGGGTGTTAATAGACCAGCCAAATTTAATCTGCGCTTCAACCTTGTCACCTTCGGTAACTGCAACCTCACGCATATTGTCTCCGAATCTCACAACTTTGAGATGTCTTCCCCATATAAACGCAACTGCTGTTCTTTCCCATGCTCCGATTCTCTCGCGGACTTTTGCATCTTCCCAGTATCCGGCAATTACCTTACGGGCCAAACGCATTCTTGCCCCTATAAAACCATGCTCTCTGTCTCCATGAGCGGACTGGTTCAGGTTCATGAAGTCCATATCTATATCATTCCACGGAAGTGCCTGATTATATTGGGTATGGAGATGCAGCAAAGGTTTGTTTAACTGTGAAAAACCTGCTATCCACATCTTTGATGGCGAGAAGGTGTGCATCCATGTAATGACACCTGCACATTTTTCGTCAGTATTTGCGTCGGTAAGAACCTTTGTTATTTCTTCAGGGGTAGTAACCGTGGGTTTATAAACAATTTTATAAGGGATGGCAGAATCCTTGTTCAAAGCTTCAACCATTGCCTTTGAGTGTTCCGCAACCTGCTTCAGGGTTTCCGGACCGTATAGGTGCTGACTTCCTGTTATAAACCAAAATTCAAAATCTTTATAATTCATCATATTTCCTAACTCCTCCCTATGTGTTTAACTTGTATGCACATGTTATAAGTTAATTTTATATCTGCTTTGCAAAAAAATCAATACATTTTTCTATATCCATACAAAGCACGTCCCACACGCGGTACCACACTTGTCTCAATACAAGCTATACCTGATATTTAACATCAAATATACTGATCTTATATAAAATCAATAGCCAATAACATATAATTTTAAATACATTGTATGCACAAGTTTAAAATAATGAAGGCAAAAGAAAGCTATCCGGGAGTCAAAGGTATTATGACCACTTGTATATCCGAATATTCAAGCTCAGCAAGACACAACAGGAAAAAAGGTTGATGAATACTTTCTATCTTCATCAACCTTTTTGAAAAATTCGGTTATTTTCTCTATGTAATTATTTACCCGGCCATTCACATCGGCCATATAGAGAACGCCTGTTATATTTTCTGATCAGTATTTAATTTCAGCCTGTTAATTGCATTTGTATCGGCCGTATTGATTTTACCGGTACCTTCACAATAGGGACAGTCACATTTCATTACTGTTGCAAGCTCCTGACGGATCTTCTTCCTGGTCATTTCCACCAGCCCAAGAGCTGTCATTCCAAGAACGATAGTTTTTGTCCGGTCACTCTTAAGGCTTTGACGTAATGAATCCAAAACCATCTGCTGATGCTCCGGATCACTCATATCAATAAAATCTATAATGACAATTCCGCCTATGTCCCGTAGTCTCAGCTGTTTTGCAATTTCCTTTGTGGCTTCGATATTTGTTTTCAAAACAGTATCTTCAAGATTATTATCTCCGACAAATTTTCCGGTATTAACATCTATTACTGTAAGCGCTTCGGTTTTATCAATAATAATATACCCTCCGCATTTCAGCCATACCTTTCTGGCCAGGGCTCTTTCAATTTTTGTTTCAATCTGATAATAATCAAAAATGGTATAATCCTTGCTGAATAGTTCAACTCTGTTCTTCAGTGCAGGCGATATCATTTCCACAAGTTCCAGCACCTTGTTGTATTCTTTTTCATCATTGATGATGAATTTATCAATATTCCAGGTAAATAAATCCCTCACGGACCTGTATATCAGGTTGATATCCTTATGGATACATCTTGGAACAGGCCCGCTGCTTTCAGACTGCTTAATTTTGGACCAAAGTCTGGTTAAAAATGAGACATCCTCAACAAAATCAGCTTCTTCCTTACCTTCCGATACTGTACGAACAATAAGTCCCATATTTTCCGGCTTCAGTTTTTCAGCTGTTTTTTTCAGTTTTTGTCTTTCATCGTCATTTTCAATTCTGCGGGATATACCCACATAGTCGGCATTTGGCAGAAGAACCAGATTACGTCCGGGAAGTGTAATATGTGTTGAAACCCTCGGTCCCTTGGTTCCGATAGGTTCCTTGATAACCTGAACAGTTATTTCCTGCCCCACCTTCAGTATATCTGTAATATTGTACCCGGTGTAATCACGGAAAACGTCTATTTCATCATCAGTATACTCTTTCTGAGGTATGGCGTCACCAACATAAAGGAAAGCATTTTTTTCATATCCTATATCAATAAATGCCGCCTGCATACCGGGCAGGACACTGCTGACCTTCCCCCTGTATATATTTCCTACTATACCCTGATGATTTGTTCTTTCAATGTGAATTTCAGCCAGTTCTTTATCTTCAAGGATACCTACTCTGATTTCACCGGGGCCGACGTCTACAATAATTTCGTTAATCATTCAAATCTCCATTCCTACGTGGAATTAGTGCCAATCACGTTTGTCTATTTCATGCATATCCGGCTTGCTCCGAACACAACTTACAAAACCTTTCCATCCATTGGTTCCAGCAACTCCTCCTGAACCTTGACATAGAGTTTGGATCTATGAATCCTGTCTATTTCGTATCCGGCTCCCAACATTTCAAACAACGATTCCACAAGCAATTCAGGTTTCAGATTTGCCTTGCTGCCGGCGCTGACCAGCATGGTGAACTTAATTATGTTAAAACTCCCGCAGGACTGCAGCTCAAAATCCAGATCGAAAACCATGTTTCTTATATCGGTATCCTTAACTCCGCCTTTTGTCTTCTTCTTCACTATTATCTCTTTTTGTGAGAGATATTTGCTTATACCTGCTTTGAGACTCTTTTCAGTACACTCAAACCCGGTACCAACTACTACAATATATTCAGAGGCTGAAATAGTAGCCATTATATTTTGTTTTGTCTGCCTGTGCCTTGCGGCTAAGACCTCCAAGCCCTGCGGCAGCTGCCCGTTGAGTCTTTCAACAAACTCATTTATCGGCAGGCTGTCATCAGTAATTTCAAAGTCTCCGTATTCCGCTTCACTTGTAACCCCGACACTCAGCGGGAGTCCGAACACCATGCCCGGATGGGGATTAAAACCTTGAGAGTAGGCGATTGGAAGTCTGGCTCTTCTTATGGCACGTTCGAACACCTTCATCAGATCCAAATGTGATATAAATTTAACTTCTTCTCCACGCCTGAACTTTATACGTATATTAACCAATTTAACCTCCATGTCCCCAATGCGCACGGTCAGCCTTGCCTGACCCTGATGAATCGCCTCATTTCGCCAAAAGCATTCTCAATACTTTTTATGGGGTGAATTTTATTTTAATGTGCCCAGGCCGGGCACTATGCACCTGCCATCTATATCTTTATTTGAATTTATATAAATAACCCTTATCCGCATATTCCGTTGTTTAGTACCGAAGCACCACAACCTCCGCAATCAACTCTGCAATTGGGTGTGATTCTGCCTTCCAAAGCCTTTTTACTCTCATTTATCAAAAATTTCTTGGATACTCCCACATCTACATGATCCCAAGGCAAAATCTCATCATATTCCCTCCTGCGGGTAGCGTAAAAATACGGATCAACCCCGCATTCCTCAAATGCCTTCATCCACACCTCGTACTTGTAATGCTCTCCCCAGCCGTCGAATTTACAGCCCATCTGCCAGGCTTTAATCAAAACCTTGCAGACTCTTCTGTCTCCGCGGGCAAATACGGCTTCCATAAAGCTGAGTTTATTCTCATGATAATTATATGTGATTTGCTTTGAACGTATTTTATCTTTCAAATGCATTTGTTTTTCATGGACATTTTCAATACTGTCCTGAGGCTCCCACTGAAAAGGTGTAAAGGCCTTTGGTACAAAAGTTGCAGTGCTTACGGTTACATTGAGCCCCTTCCCCTTTTTCTCCTTGGGAACATTTCTATAAACATCAACTACCTTGTAGGCCAAATCGGCTATCCCTTCAACATCTTCAAGTGTTTCGGCAGGCAAGCCCAGCATGAAGTACAGCTTAACGCCGCTCCAACCGCCGTTGAAAGCCAATGATACAGCATTCAGCAGGTTCTCCTCGGTTACACCTTTGTTGATAACATCTCTCAGTCTTTGCGTTCCTGCTTCAGGTGCAAAGGTAAGTCCGCTCTTACGTACTTTTTGAGCCTTTTCCATCAAATCCAGTGAAAAAGAATCAATTCTCAAGGAAGGAAGTGACAAATTCACTTTTCTTTCTTCCATATCTTCAAGCAAACCTGTGGTTAAAGGCTCCAGACCCGTATAGTCACTGGTGCTGAGAGAAGTAAGTGATATTTCCTCATAACCGGTGCTTTCTTCCAGCTTTTTAGCCAGTTCCAGCAGTCTTTCCGGACTTTTTTCCCTGACAGGCCTGTATATGAAACCTGCCTGACAGAAACGGCAGCCTCTTGTACAGCCCCTGAATATCTCAAGCATTATTCTGTCATGAACTATATCTGTGTACGGAACAACAATTTTATCAGGGAAGTATGCCTTATCCATGTCGTTGATAATACGCTTTTTTATTCTGGTGGGATAATGGGGTTTTACTGGCAGAAATTCTTTTATTGTTCCGTCCTCATTATAGGTAAACTCATAAAAGGAAGGGACATAAATACCCTCTATTTTGACAATTTCCTCAAGAAAAGCCTGTCTTGGCTTGCCCGTCCCCTTCCACCGGCCGTATACGTCCATAACTTCATTTATTATTTCTTCACCTTCGCCCATCATAAAGAAATCGACTATGTCGGCCAGGGGTTCCGGATTATAGGCACAGGGTCCGCCTGCACAAACAAAAGGAGCCCCGGAATCTCTCTCTTCTGACAGAATGGGAATCCCGGCAAGGTCAAGCATGTTTACTATATTTGAAAAACTCATTTCATATTGAAGAGTAAAGCCCACGAAATCAAAGTCTTTAATTGGGTCCCTGCTTTCGAGTGAATAGAGCGGAATGTTATTTTCCCTCATTTTACTTTCCATATCTGTCCATGGAGCAAATACTCTTTCACAGTAACAGTCCTGTCTTTCATTCAGCAAATGGTAAAGTATTTTCATACCCAGGTGTGACATTCCTATTTCATAGGTGTCGGGAAAACAAAATGCAAACCGTATATTAATGTTTTTTGGATCCTTTATCACACTGTTCCATTCATTTCCGGTATATCTGGATGGCTTTTCAACACTTTTCAGTAATCCATCCGAGAGTTTTATCCCCATATCAAGCTCCATTCTCAATTAAATATTTTTATATTCTCTATGTACCTAAAAAATAGGCCTGTATTGACCTGTATATTATTATTCCAGTTAAACAAAAAGCCAAAAAAAAAGAACAAAACAAATTCTTTAACAACTTTTGGGTAGATATTAACCTGTTACCAGAATTTATTATATCAGAACAAATACAATATGATAATATAATTTTTGTAACAGTTAAAATAATTAAATTGTATTTATAATATTCCCTCTTTTTTTATATTTAAAAATAAATGGCAAAAATTTTCATAAAATTTTAGTGTTGGCCATACGTATGTAATTATCAACTTATTTTATTCCCATGTCAAGAAAATTTGAAACGCATAAATTAAACGGTTCACCGGAATTTACAGATTTTAGTGTGCAGTTTATAAACCAGATATACCAGGGATTTGCGTATCATCTATAACATATAAATTCCTATATGTAAAAAAATAGCTGCCCCCTACCGGGAGACAGCTTCAAACAAACAAGACATCAATATGGCGCGGAACCCACAGCTGAAATAATAAATTCTTCAGAGCAGGTCCTTTATAAAAAATGCAAGCATGAGCTTCAGTTTATCCTCATAATCAAACTCACACCTCAGGATTTCTCTTATTTTTTTGATTTTGTAATTGACTGTATTTCTGTGTACAAAAGTAATATGGGCCACCTCCTGAACACTTGAGTTGTTCTCAAGATAACAGCGGAGTGTAGCCATATAATCGGTTCCGTTTTTTTGATCATAATCTTCAAGTGCTCCGAGATTTTCTCTGTATATTTCGTTCAAAGTATTATTGTCATTTACAGAAACGATAAGCTTATAAAGACCCATAGCCTGATAGCGCACACTTTTCCTGTTATGAAGCTTTGCGATTCTGAGCCCCATGGCAGCTTTATTATAGCCATCGGATATATAATAATAACCTTTGCCCGTGGGACTGACACCCGCATACAGCTTGTATTGTATACCTTCCAGCTCACAGACTTTTTGAAGCGTTTCAATAAATTCGTCTATCTGCTTCTCGTAAAACTCCTGCAATATAACGATCATCTTTTTATCATAAAAGAAAATACTGAAAAGTTTGCCGCTTTTATTCAATATTTTTTGAATCTGCAGCTTCAGGCTTCTGGTTTCATCTTCACTTAATGCCACGTCATCCTCATAAACAGCCTCAAGTGCTATGACTGTATAAAAAGACTCAGGATAAAAAAAACGTTTCTCAAGTGCGGGTTTATATACCTTTTCCTCCTGAGGCATGAATATTAGGTTCCTCATGGCCGCCGCCAAATCCATTTCTATTTCTTCACTTGCTATGATCCTGTGACAGAAATCATAGGTTATATCAATAAGCCGGACTGACCAGGGTACTATAAACAGCGGAAGACTATGCTCTTCGCAGAACTGAATTAAATTATCAGGGACGGCTTCTATATACGGACCAAGGTTCAATACCAGGCCGCTGGCCTTCTTGGTCAGGACAGAGGCTGCAAACTGCAGCATCCAGTCCTTTCCCGTTTGAGCTATCCCGGTGGTAAATACAAGTTCATTACCATGCAGGAAGCTTGGAACTTCAGTATCTTCTATCATATGAACCCATCTCACGAAATTATCCAAACCGTCAGCTCCTGCCACCAGTTTCATGCTATAGGTACTTTCCACATTTGTACACAGCTTTCCCAGAGTAATTGCCATAACCTCACCTCTCAGTTTTTAAATCATTGCATTGTTACCCTCTGCTGACAATGTATAACACGCCTCACGCCGGCTATTTTGCCACTTTTCTTTGTCGTCGTCCTTGCCTTGCGCCAAGCAGGGCTGCATCCATCCTCCTCGAAAATTGCCGAAATATCTCAGCGTGAGGTCGGTGATTTTTGAGTGAGATAATTTGGCTTACGGCAAGGCAAAGGCGTGCAGTAAGGCTTTGGCCTTGCAAGCGGCTTTAACACAGCCACAGGGCAAATTAACCACTCAAAAACGTATTGTACATTGCCAATAGAGGGTACTTTCGGAGATAATAAAAAAAGCGCATAAGGAGTAATCTCCTTTGCGCCTTTGCAACAGTTATAATATAAATTTTCTAAAAAAGTATTCATGTCAAATTACTTAATTTGTTTTGTATTTTAGCACGAGGAATTTAAAAAGTCAAATGTGTGTAAAAAAGGACTTGCCATTTAAGGCAAGCCCTCTTTATGGTCGGAAATGGGAGATTCGAACTCCCGGCCTCTTGGTCCCGAACCAAGCGCGCTACCAAACTGCGCTAATTCCCGAATTACTACATTTATATATTTTAGTACGAAGTTTGCAATTTGACAAGACTAAATATTTGTTAAGCCCAAATTATTTTATAATTTTATTTTTTTGAATTCATCTATTTTACCAGAAATAAATTCTACCACCTGTTTATGCTCAGCTTTTCCGTTTCCCGTTATGCTGATAGGTTCTCCGAAAGAAATGCATACCGGCTCTTTTCTACGGATAGGGCCTATGTCCTTTATCAGTTTTCCGTTTCCCCAGAAATCAGTCTTTATAGCGACAGGAATAACAGGTACACCTGCTTCTTTCGCCAGTTTTATTCCCAATGAATTAAATTTCTCGGAATCAAACACTTTCTGCCTGGTTCCCTCAGGAAACAAAATTATAGAGATGCCTTTTTCAATTATCTCTTTGCCCTGGCTTATAACCTTCAGCAAATCCTGTCTCGAATTTTTTCTTGAAACGACTATAGGGTTCCGGCTTTTCATAATATTCCCGAAAAGCGGCATGGATACAAGGCTTTCCTTGACAACATAAGTAACTTCCTTCAATGGGGCAATTATACAAGGGAAAACAAAAGTCTCCAGTGTACTCATGTGATTGCTGACAAAAACCACAGGTCCTTCTGCTTTTGATATATTATCCATACCATCAATGAAAATTCTGCCGCCGCTTTTCTCAATATCCTTTACTATCCTATAACTTGACTGAGCCCATGCTTCACTGTCATATTTGTTTTTCACCGCCAGGTTACTGCCGCTTATGATCTCTTTACCATAACCGTAAACAAAATACCATCTTGTATTTAAAAAAAGCTTATCAAATATATTTCTTTTATTCAGGCCGGTTTCATATTTGTTTTCGCTAAAAAAAGGCTTCATCATAAATCACACCCAATAATTTGATTGACATGGCACTGCTTTAACACTAGGGACTATTATATCTCACATTTTATTCCATGTCCAGTTACCTGTGGAAGCATAGTATAGTATATGTTTTCTTGTTCCAAAACTTACCATGCAAATATTTTATAAATATTTTAATTTTTTTACTGAAAAATCCCTATTTATAGAATATAATGTAATAAGGATATTTAAAATTTATTTATAATAATATTGGTATGGAGATATTTAATGAACGCGAAAGACATTAAGGTTGGAACCAAATTAGAAGTTGAAATACCTGAATATGATAGAAAAATTGATGAATCAACAACCAGTTATATAAGCCAATTGGTTGATGTTGTGGATGATAAAACAATATGCATTGTTTCACCTATGAGTGAAGGAAGATTAAAATTCCTGTCGAGAAATTTAACAATAATTATTTATTATCTGAACGAAAGACAGGAGCTTTTGTATTTCAAGGGTCAGGTAAAAGGCCACAGAAAAAGCGGAGCTCTGGATGTATTCGATGTAGAAATTGTAAGTGAGTTCAACAAAATACAAAGAAGACGCTTTTACAGACTTGATGTTGTTTTGAGCTGTCTGTATAAAGTAATTGACCATCAGCCAATCAGTACCGACAATTACCAGTTTGAGGAGCTCGGCGATACAAAATTAATTCCTGCCTATACCAAAAACATAAGCGGCAGCGGATTTTGCATGATACTTGAGGAACCCCTCGGTTCCGGAGCGGTTCTGGATATAAGTATCGATCTGGAGGGTTCGGCTACAATCAGGGTAATTGCCCAGGTAATACGCAATTCCAGTGAAAAGAATAAAAAATACGAGGCAGGCATGCACTACATTAAAGTTTCGCCGCGTGATTCCGATATTCTGACCAGATACATATTTGAAAAACAAAGACAGATTTTAAAAAATACCATGCAAGCCAAATTAAAATAATGCTTATTTAAGTTTAGAAGGCCATATATATGGCCTTCTTTATTGCGGTCTCTTGATTTGCACAGCTCTTGTCACCGAGGACAGGCCATGCCTGTTCCGAATATCATCCAGGGTTTTTTCAAGTTTTTCCTCTTTTTCCGAATTACCGTCAATCCCATCCTCTTCAATAAGTGACAGCTGCTTTGATCTTATACCCTTTTCAAAACTGCTGATACTGATACCAATGAGACGTACCGGTCTGAAGCTGTTCCAGTTTTTCCTGAGGAGTGCGAAACCTGTTTCAAAAATTTCTTTGGTCAGATAAGTCGGTTCGATTCCGATCTGCCTTGTAATACTCTTAAAATCTGAATATTTTATGGTTATTTGAACAGTTCCTGCCTTTTTGTCATGTCTTCTGGCATCAAAACCAACTTCTTCACACATCTCAAGAAATAGGTTCCTGACAGTCTCAATATCGGTAACATCCTCAGAGAGAGTTGAAGAACGTCCTATTGATTTCATCTCCCCGGAAGTATGAGGTGCTACCGGGGAATCATCACGTCCGTTTGCATAGTTCTGAAGCTCTGTTCCCATTTTCCCCAGAGCCCTGCTCAGCGCTGCCGGATCATACTCTGCAAGATCACCGATAGTTATGATTCCAAGATTATTAAGCTTTTCTCCTGTCTGCTTTCCGACTCCGTACATATCTGTTACCTTCAGAGGCCAGAGCTTTTGCTTTATATCTTTTATCCATAATTCCGTGATGCCCATAGGCTTCTTTATTTCAGAAGCTATTTTGGCCAGCAGCTTGTTTTCCGAAATACCTATGGAGCACCATAAACCAAGGCCCTCGTTTATACTCTCCATGATTTTACGGGCAGCCTCAACCGGTTTTCCAAACAGGCTTTCGGTACCTGTCATATCCAGCCATGCCTCATCAATACTGTTCTGTTCAATAACCGGTGAATAATTTCCAAGCAGCGACATTACTTCCCGGGACCTGGCCTCGTAATAGTGATGGTCCGGCGGAATGAAAAGCATGCCGGGACATAACTTTAAAGCCTGGTGAATAACCATTGTTGTTTTTACACCAAACTTTCGGGCCTCATAATTTGCAGCAAGTATAATGCCCGATCTATTCCTGGGGTCTCCTGCCACCGCGGCCGGTTTTCCCACAATTTCAGGCCTTCTGGACATCTCACAGCTAATAAAAAAAGCATTCATGTCAACCAAAAAAATTACTCTGCTCATAACTGATCACCTCAAGCAAGAAAATTCGCTTCTCAGTTTTTTGTGCTTACCAAAGTCAATTACGGTTTAAAGCCTTCGCCTTCAGTCGAATTATGCTTTCAAGCTGGCTTTGAATGCAGTTTGGGCTTGAATCTGCTTTTGATTTCAGGGGGCTTTAGCCGATAGTAATTGACTTTTTATATAGTGAGCAAATTTTCTTGATATTGCTAAAAAGGAGTATCTTTTTGGCTTCAAAAAGATACTCCTTATAAACTGATTTAGTATTCTTATTTAGCGGATTTAGCCATCTCAGCCAGCTGAGCGAATGCAGCCGCATCGTTAACTGCCATATCAGCGAGAACTTTTCTGTTAAGTTCGATTCCTGATTTCTTCAATCCATTGATAAATCTGCTGTAGGATAAACCGTTAATTCTTGCAGCAGCATTTATTCTGGCTATCCAAAGCTTTCTGAAGTCTCTCTTCTTTGCTCTTCTGTCATTGAAAGCATAGTTTAAAGATTTCATAACGGCTTGATTAGCCATTCTAAAGAGCTTGCTCTTTGCTCCAAAATATCCTTTTGCAAGCTTCAATATTTTTTTATGTCTTGCGCGAGTTCTCATCGCACCTTTAACTCTTGCCATAAACCTTCGTCCTCCCTCTTATTTGTATGGAATAAGTTTTTTAATAGCAGCTTCATTAGCAGCTGAAACGTATGCACCCAATCTATGGTGCTTCTTAGCCTTTGTTGCCTTGGAAACGAGTCTATGGCTTCTCCACGCCTGTCCTCTTTTGATCTTTCCGGTAGCTGTTACTCTGAATCTCTTTTTTGATGCACTATGAGTCTTTAACTTTGGCATATTTATTCTCCTCCTATCCTACTGCTTTGGATTAAGTATCATTATCA
>JAEVZU010000049.1 GCA_023392075.1 Bacillota bacterium
CTTGCAGTAAAAAATATAAATAACTTTTAGGAGGAAATTAAAATGAAGAGATTTGCATTAAGAGTTATGACTGCTGCTCTTTCAGTTGCTATTGCAACCAGCCTTGCAGCATGTGGAAGTAATTCCGCCGGATCAAATTCATCTGATACTTCAGCTGCCGGTTCGACAACAACCGAGACATCTGCAAAACCATCAGAAACAAAAAGTGCAACTGTCAGGGTTTGGACGCTGTGGACAGATCCGACCAAGGACTCAAATGCCGCATATTTCTATAAGGTATTGGAATCCGCAAAAACTGAGCTGGCCAATATTACTATCGAACATGATGCAACGGAAAACGAATCCTATAAGACAAAGCTAAAGACTGCTGTTGCTGCAAATGAAGCTCCCGACGTATTCTACAGCTGGGGTGCAGGTTTTACCAAACCTTTTGTAGATGCAGGTAAAGTTCTTCCATTGGATGAATATATTGCTTCATCAGGAGCAGGTGACAAAATTCTTCCGGGTGCAACAGACTTCTTCAAATTTGACAATAAAACATACGGAATTCCTTATTCAAAATGGGTTGCCGTACTCTACTGCAACAAGGATTTATTCGATCAGAACGGTGTTAAGATACCGGCTACTTACGACGAACTTCTCACAGCTGTAAAAGCTTTCAGAGCGAAAAATATCACTCCTATCACCGTTGGTGGCAAAGACAGATGGCCCGCAATGTTCTTCCAGAATGCTCTTGCTCTTCGTACGGCAGGTGCTCAGGCATGTGTTGATGCATTAAATAAGACTGCTTCCTATGATCAGCCGGCATTTGTCGAATCGGCCGCAAAGCTGAAAGAACTTGTTGATGCAAAGGCATTTAACGATGGCTGTCTCGGTTTGACAAACGATGAATCGGCAATTCCGTTTACAGAAGGTCAGATCCCAATGTATTACATGGGTAACTGGTTTGTAGGAAATATAATGGGCAAAGACAGCAAGGTTGCCGATAAGGTTCAGGCTGTTGCATTCCCGATGGTTAATGACGGAAAAGGTACTTCTGATGAATTCTTCGGCGGTTCCATAGAAGGTTTCTGTGTAAGTGCCAACGCTGCCGACAAGGATGCTGCCTGCAAGACAGCAGGATATCTGTCGGAGACAATGGCAAAGCTCACAGCTGACGACGGCGGTCTTGCCACCTGGAAGGTTGACGGCGTTGATGAGTCAAAGATCAATGCATTGGCCAAACAGATAAAAGATTTGACAGCAAATGCAAAATCATATGTTCTTGCATGGGATACCTTCCTTGAAGGTGCTGATGCAGAAACTCACAAGAACCTTGTAGCAGAAATATATGCAGGAAAGAAAACTCCTGAAGAATTTGCCAAGGAAATGCAGAAATTGAATGAAAAGAAATAAATACTAAAACAGTAGAATTATTAACGGTCAGGGAATAATCCAGGGTGTCCGCTCGGAAACTACATGCGAGTCAGCATTTTCTCAGCGGACACCTTTGCCGTTAATAATTGTGAGGTGGAAAAATGGAGAGAGTACTGAGCAACAAAAAAGCTATATGTTTTTTTATTCTTCCTGCTCTGATTATATTCATTGCGATAATTATTTTTCCTATATTCATGTCGGGGTATTACAGTACGCTTCAGTGGGATGGAATAGGAAAAAGCAAATTTATTGGTATTGATAACTATATTACTTTATTTACAAACCACGAAGATGGCTTTATCGAGTCAATAAAAAATTCTGTCATATTGGCGTTTTTGTCAGTATTCATACAGCTTCCAATATCTTTAGTGCTGGCTCTGGTATTATCCAACAAAGTCAGAGGAGAGAATTTCTACAGGTCGGTATATTTTATACCTGTCATAGTTTCAACGGTTGTAATAGGACAGCTGTGGATGAAAATATACCACCCGGGCTATGGTTTGCTGAATACATTTTTAAGAAATATCGGTCTGGATTCATTGGCCAAAGAGTGGATAGGAAGCACCGATACCGCACTTGGAGCGGTATTTGTCCCTGTTGTGTGGCAGTACATCGGTTATCACATGCTTCTGATGTACGCAGCCATTAAATCCATTTCTTCCGATATTATGGAAGCGGCTAAAATAGATGGAGCGTCTTCGGTACAAACTGCGTTCAGAATAACCATTCCATTGATTAAGCCAATATTGGAGGTTTGCGTGACATTTGCCGTAATAGGTTCATTGAAAACCTTCGACCTCATTTATGTCCTTACCGGAGGAGGTCCGGTACATGCAACCGAGGTTCCGAGTACCCTTATGTTTAATACTATTTTCCATAAGTATCAATATGGTTACGGCAGTTCAATGGCCATATTCATAATAGGGGAGTGTCTTTTGCTTACAGTTGTGATACAAAGGCTGTTCAGAATGAAAAAGGCATAATAAGCAGATTAAATAAATGAGGGGTTGAGGGATTATATGAAGAAAATAAAAAACAGTAATAAAAAGCCTGTTACCATAGGCGGCATAGTCCTGCAAATAGTATTGCTCATAATTGCTTTTATACAGATATATCCGTTTATATGGCTGCTCCTGTTTTCCTTTAAAAGCAACGGGGAGATATTCGGCTCCAATGTGGTGGGATTTCCGAATAAGCTGCTATGGGAGAACTATCAGCAGGCTCTGACAAATGGAAAGGTTGGAATATACTTTATAAACAGTGCCCTGGTGACGGTTGTTACTATTATGATATCATCGGTAGTGGCGGCAATGGCTTCCTATGGGATTGTAAGAATGAAGTGGAAGCTCAGCGGAGTTACACTTATATTCTTCCTTATGGGTCTGATGATACCTATTCATGCAGCACTGCTGCCGCTTTTCATGTTTTTTTCAAAATTGAAGCAGCTTAACTCATATTGGAGTTTGATTTTCCCATATGTGGGATTTGCAATTCCAATGGCCATTTATATATTCTCAGGCTTTCTCAGGGACATTCCCAAAGAAATGGAAGAGTCGGCGCTTCTGGATGGCTGCAGCATTTACAACAGCTTTTTCAGAATAATTCTTCCTTTGATAAAGCCTGCAATAGCAACCGTTTCAATATTCACCTTCCTGTCTTCCTGGAATGAGCTGATGTTTGCGGTAACCTTTATAAGCAAGTGGCAATACAGAACACTTACCGTCGGAATTCAGCAGATGGTTGGCCAGTATACCACCAGCTGGGGCCCCATAGGAGCCGGTCTGGTAATAGCAACTATTCCGACCCTCCTGATATATTGCCTGCTCAGCAACCAGGTCCAGAAGAGTCTTATATCCGGAGCGGTAAAGGGATAGTCCGGCTGCCGTCAGGCATTTGATTTAACGCGTTGGGCTATTTATTTTATATCAACTGGTAACTTCCGTACTAACTTCATAAAATAAAGATGCACCCAAAACAATTGCGAAAATTGTATCGCATCTTATTTCATGAAGTTGTACTCGAGTACCAGTTGACTCTGATTAAATATATCTGTAAAGCAAAAAGAAAATAAAGATACCGGTAAAATTTCAGGCATTTTTTTGTGTGCTGCCGACAGGCATTTAATTTACGGATGGGCATTGTAAGGCGTACCACAGAAAAGAGAGAACGCAATTTTATCCAAGTATAAATAGATAGTGCACGAGTATAACTTATATAAAATGAGATATGGCTAAAAGAAACTGCTGAAATTGCAGGTGAGGCACAGATGCCGCAGCCGTCAAAGTGACGGGAGGTCCAAAGGGCTGTCCAAAATAAGTTTAAATACATTAACGTACAAAATTATTAAAAATCTGCTGATACCCATTATACTCCTGATATTTTTATTGCTTACTGGTAGATTCTGTGTAATAATCTAAATAGATTAAACAAAGGAGTATATTTATAATTTTGCCAAAGATTCTTAGTATTATTATGTCTGTTGTAATAATACTATTACTTACTGGAGCAATCAGATATTTTTTAGTAAATAAGGAAATAATATTTTAGATTGTTAAATTTCACAAAAAATAGAGCAATATTAGGCTTTTTTATATCTCTTAGAACTTTATTAAGCATGTCAATATTCTTCTTTTCGTGTGCAATAGCGAGTTTAGGAATAAAGTGATTATTCCGCCATCCTCCGCCTTGTTCCGAAAAAATTTTCCTCGCCGGACAATATAAGTTAGATGTTACAGCCTACTAGTGATCGTAAACAATGACATTATTACCAATATAGTACTTCGCCTATTAGCCTCAAAATATTAATAAAATGACTGCAATTGCAATGATCACAAGCTATGGCTGTCGCTGATAAGGCAATATGAAAGGACTCGCAGTCAACAATAAACTGCAAATAGTTAAAAGCTTTCCTAAAACATAAAAAAACCTTGAGAGTAAAAACTCTGAAGGTTTTTCTTTTTTGCTGTAACCGGAAATTGCCCATCTTTGGCCTTTATGCTAGTAATGGCAATAAATTATTAATTATATGGCGTAATGACAGCATTCAGGAGTAAAATAAATTAATATTTATTTAAGTTAAAGTTTTTATATGGACGCTATTGGAACTGGATACGATAATCTTTAATTCTTTAATGTAATTATATACCAATTTAATAATGTAAAACTCTTGACATTTTCATTCTATCGTAATAGAATGAAAATGTAGACTTTCTATTGCAGTAGAACGGATGGTGAAAGGTGCTTATGGAAATCAAATTTTTTGATTCAGAACTAAAAGTAATGGACATTCTCTGGAAAGAGGGTGATACAACAGCTAAGAGAATTGCAGAAATCTTAACACGGCAGGTAGGATGGAGTAAAACCACTACTTATACGGTTATTAAAAAGTGCATTGAAAAGGGGGCCATAAGGCGATATGACCCCAATTTTGTTTGTCATCCCCTTGTAACAAGGGAACAGACACGAGAATTAGAAATCACTGAGTTTATCAATAAAATGTATGATGGAGCAGCCGATCAGCTCGTCGCTTCCATTTTGGGCCGGAAGAATTTATCGCTGGAGGAAATCAAAAGACTAAAAGAAATCGTCAATAAACTGGAATGAGGGGATATTTATGAATATATTAACAATGAGCCTTTCGGCTTCTGTTTTCATTCTAGCAATTATAATAATCCGGGCACTTGCACTGTACTCACTTCCGAAAATGACGTTTTTCGCGCTTTGGATTGTGGCACTGTGTCGCTTGATTATTCCTTTTTCTGTTCACTCACCCTTCAGCCTTTATACTCTAATTAATATGCTGAGAACACACTTTTCAACAACAGATGCGACTATCATAGGTATGGCTTCAATAAATGTTGGAGCGGCGGTAGACACGATAAACATTTCATTGCCAAAAACGGCCTCCGAAAACATCTCTCCCCTTATTGCTGTATGGTTTATTGGCTTTTTGGCATGCGCCTTGTTTTTCCTCATTACACATTTTCGATGGCGCAGCGAATATAAGACAGCTCTGCCTATTGACAACGAATTTATTAGGGCCTGGCAGCAGATCCATTTGATAAGGCGAAAGGTAGAAATTAGGCAATCGGATAAAATAACCAGTCCGTTAGCTTATGGAATATTTCGGCCAGTGATTCTCCTTCCAAAAGGGACAGAATGGGCAAATGAAAAGCATTTGGAATACATTCTCATGCATGAATATGTGCATATTCGACGGTTTGACATAATAATGAAACTTTTACTTATTGCTGCTGTATGTGTACATTGGTTCAATCCATTAGTATGGATAATGTACATACTAGCAAACCGGGATATTGAATTATCCTGTGATGAAGCCGTTCTGAGGGCAGTTGGGGGAACAATGAAATCCGCTTATGCCCTTACTCTTATTAAGCTTGAGGAAAAGAGAAGCAGCATGATTCCGCTTATAAGCAATTTTAGCAAAAATGCTATCGAAGAAAGGATTGTTTCAATTATGAAAATGAAGAAAATCACAATTATAACTTTTTTAGCGACTGTTTTAATAGTCGCAGGTTTATCCACGGTATTCGCTACTATAGCTAAAAATGATACAAGAAATAGTGATAGAGTATCCACAACTGAAAGCTCAACTTCAACAGTAGCAGTTCCATCTTCGTCCAATTCAACCATATCTCCTGACAGGTTAGCAAAGATTGAAGCTGATACTCCTTCCGCCAAACCGATTGATGAGAAAGCTCTACAGGAATATTGGAAAATGGGGTCATTGAACGTTGACGGAGTGCCTTATTTGCCACTTGTTGATACGGCAAAAAACTTAGGATATACGGTAAATGTGGACACTAAAAATATAGACTCTGCTGAGTATCCAAACACTGTTGAATATAACTATGAGTTAGTGAAAGACGGAAAATCTCTTGGTATTGCCAGCATTGATATTTCTAATGGTAAGGTGGTAACATATATGATTGATGGAATCTTCTTAAATACACATGATAAAGCAACCAATATTATATTGCAGAAAGATACCGTATACATGTCCGCTCAGCTCTTCAAAGAGGCACTTGATACTAGTAATAAATTGCCGTAATCACATTCTCTATTTTAATTTCAGGTCGACGTATTCCTGATATTAGGTCCGAGAACTAAATAAGAATGAGTTACCAACGAACGCAGACTCCGAACATATCAGCGTTTAGAAAGGGACAACATGTCCGCATCCGGATGCAGTATAGATTGATCACCAAGTTTGTCACTTATGACAAGCACACAAATAAACAGACCACTCAAATGAACGGTCTGTTTATTTGTTGAGTTATAACAGGATCTCAATTATTGCATTCTAAAAAATACTAAACTACACGGATTACTACTTTGTCATATGTGAACCAATTGTCTCACTGCTGATAAAAGATTTAGTTCAGCCTTACGGTGAAGTCGCCGGATATCGTACCAATAACGTCTATTGGGCCATCATTTACAAAAGATATGTAATAATTATATGCGGTGCTTAAGTTTGAAAAAGTTGTTGTATACGAGCCAGTATAGGAAGTGGTGGCAAATTTTTCAGTGCTTAAAACAAGTTTATTCGTGCCAGCTTGATATAAATTAATGTGGAAATACTTCGTCTGCTTAGCAGCACATGTTACATTCCAATCAACATAAAACTTTGACGCACCATTTGTGAAAAAATAGTAATTTGAATATATTTCGCCGTTGACTCCACTGAAAGAACCAGAGTAAGGTAAGTCTGTTCCGCTAGTTGGCTTACTAGTCGACATAGGAATTACAACTTCATTTGAAGAAGTAGCAGACTTTACAGATGTCATCTGGGTTGTTTGAGAAAATGGAGTAACATCTTTTTCGTTTGCTGCAAACGAATTTAAAGGAAAAATCGAGATTGCCATTAGTATTGCACATATTTTTGAAATACCTTTTAAAACTGATTTTTTGGTCATTTTCATGAACCTCCTATTATGATGATTTAAATACTAAAACTTAACAAATTTTACATATATTTACAAATATTGTAATAATAAATAGAATATCATAAACATATTTGTATGTCAAATATATATGCATAAGTCAAATTAATAAAATAATAATCATTACAAATAGTAACTAGTTTTGGGTAAAAATGATTTGGCTAAAGATGTAGAATCAACTATGCATAAATATTATTGTTTCAATATATAACAGGTATTTCCATTTTGCAGTTTTTTTACTATTGATAAAAGGGTTAGGGGAAGTACTTCTAGGGAAACGCTGATTTAATTAAGCCAGACACTTATGGGTATAGTATAATAAAGGTATTAACTGAAAGGTGTCGATTTCATGAAACAGCAAACCTTTACAGATGTAGAATATTCCAACCGTAAAAGAAAAACAAAACGTGAAGAATTCCTTGAAGCAATGGACAATATTATTCCATGGTCATATTGGACAGATATTATTCGCCCTTATTATCCATCCGGAAAGCGAGGCCGTCCGCCGAAGGATATTGAAATGATGCTTCGTATGTATCTTATGCAAAACTGGTTCAACCTGTCAGATGTGGGTGTTGAAGATACAATCTATGACAGTTTTGCAATGAGGACTTTTATGCATATAGATTTTTTGACTGAGCAGGTTCCAGATGCCACAACTTTATTGCATTTTAGACATCTGATGGAAACCAATAAAATTGGTAAAAAAATATTTGACGATGTCAGGGAACGGTTGGATAAATCAGGGTTAATAATGCATGGCGGAACGGTTGTTGATGCAACACTGATTGCGGCACCTACATCTACTAAAAATATTGATGGTAAACGTGATCCGGAAATGCATCAAACCAAAAAAGGGAATGAGTGGTATTTTGGAATGAAAGTTCATTCAGGAGTTGATGCAGGAAGCGGATATGTTCATACTATTACAGGAACATCAGCAAATGTCCATGATATTGTTGAAACCTCTAAACTCATACGTGAAGATGACGAGGTAGTATATGGCGACTCAGGATACAGTGGAGCCCAAAAACGCAACGAATTCAAGGAAGATGAGCACTTATCATCAATTGAAATGCGAGTAAATGTGCGCCCATCAAGTATAAAAGTTACAGAGAAATATAAGGGAATCAACTAGCAGATAGAACACCGTAAATCATCAACGCGTAGTCAGAGCCGGTTGGAGTAAGGACTTTTGTCTGGGATAACTGCGCCTTTTTTGGGGGTAATGTACCCAAAGTGGCACAAATATAGCAAATTTGAACCCCAAAAAGGGTTATTTACTAAAAAAGCAACTTGAATTCTGAGGGGATACATTAAAAGAGTTATTAATCAGCGTTTCCTTAGATTTCGTTCTTCAGTCGGTTGTTTTCATATACTGCTTTCCATCGCTTATTTTTCATACTCTTTTATATTTCATTTGATTGAATAATTTCTCTTTCCATTTCATCAATATTTCTTCCTAGTTTGCTGATGCTTCCACAATAAGCTATATCCGACCAACTATAATTATTTGTGACATTTATGTACAGAATTAAAAACATTGGCTAATTGTAACAATAGTGTTGATATTACAAAAAAACACATATAAGGGAGAATACTATAACGCAGTCATGCACAGGAATTTTTGAATTAGGCGTTCCGGTTGGAAAAGCTGCAGTGGAGGAAGCGCTACAGTGGGTTCGGAGGCTATGGTCGTGGCCTTTAAAGATAATCCCAAAATCACTACAAATGTATCTACTGATAAAACAAAGATACTTATGAGTTGGTCGGCAGTAGTAGTTGCTTTTTATGGAATTGGTGATGTCGGAGTAATTCTTATTAACACTTACACTCACTCGGGTACGTGCAATTGGTTAGCTGCTGAGTTTGCTAATACGTAATAAAATTACATAATAGTATTATATACTAGAAGAAGAGCCATGTATATTAATGATATGAGATCATTTCCACTTGAAAACGTGTCGAAAAAACTATATAATCTTAAAATGACTAAACAATATATTCCATTTTTTTATTGAATTATTGTGAAATCCCAGTTATTGCTTTGTACAAATGTTACATTTCGTTCATAGTTTATTAAAAATAATTATGGATAATTAATAAAGGATGGCCAGCCATTCTTTGGAATGGCATGTTCAAGTCTCTGGAAACAGCACGACTATTCTCTTCCCGGGATGGACGAGCCATTCTTTTGGGTGTATCAACAAAGCTAATTCCGGTAATACTCCTGAACATACAGTTATATTTATACAATTGACCGGTATGTTCCTGAATGCACGAAATAAATAGGGGGGAAAAGAATGATTGAGATTCAAAATTTGACCAAAAGCTATGGTCAGATAAAGGCTGTAGACAATATCAGCTTTACAGTTGAAAAAGGTGAAGTGCTTGGTTTCCTTGGGCCTAATGGTGCCGGAAAATCAACAACCATGAATATTATAACCGGTTTCATTCCTTCTACCGAGGGTTCGGTTAAGGTTTGCGGATATGACATCATGGAAAATCCCGCAGAGGTTAAAAAAAGAATAGGCTATCTGCCTGAACTGCCGCCGTTATATATGGACATGACAGTATCAGAGTATCTCAGTTTCGTTGCTGACCTGAAAGATGTGAGCAAGAAGCAGAAAAAGAGTCAGATGGCAGACATCATGGAGCTTGTAAAATTAACCGATGTCAGAGGCAGATTGGTGAAGAATCTTTCGAAAGGCTACAAGCAAAGAGTTGGCTTGGCTCAATCACTTTTGGGCAACCCCGAGGTTCTTATACTTGATGAACCTACAGTTGGCCTTGACCCCAAGCAAATAATTGAAATCCGCAAACTTATCAAGGCACTTGGAAAACAGCATACTATCATATTAAGTTCCCATATCCTGCCTGAGGTAAGTGCTGTCTGTGAGAGAGTAGTCATTATTAACAAAGGTAAAATTGCAGCAATCGACACGCCCGACAATCTGTCAAAGGGCATGAATACTGTCAGCAAGCTGTCGGCTACCATCGCCGGACCCAAGGGCTCGATCAGCAATGCAATTGAGGAGATATACGGAATAAAATATGTAGAACCCCACATTGAAAAAGAAAAGGATGTAACGGAATTTATTATTGAATCAGATAAGGAAATTGATATCAGACGACCTCTATTCTTTGCAATGGCCAAGGCTGGATATCCAATCATAGAATTGAAGTCCCTTGACCTTACACTCGAAGATATATTCTTACAGTTGACCACGCAGGAAAAGGAGGTTATATAAGTCATGTATTCAATTTTTAAAAAAGAGTTCAAATCCTATTTTAATTCACCTACAGCTTATGTAATGATCGGATTGTTCATATTTATTTCATCAATGCTTTTTTATATGAACCTTGCATCGGCAACAGCCGAATACAACTTCAATCTGAATTATATGGCGCTTATACTGGTGCTGATCGTTCCCATATTGACAATGAAGGTACTTGCCGATGAAAGAAAGAGCGGAACAGAGGTATTGCTTATAACCTCGCCTGCATCACTTACAAGTATTGTTGTGGGCAAATACCTTGCTGCTTTTGCAGTATTTCTTGTTATGACAGGCATAACTTTTATTTATCCTATAATACTTGCGGTGCTTGGTGAACCTGCTGTTTCGGAAATAATTGGCGGATATGTAGGCTTTATTCTTTTAGGAGCTGCATTTATAGCCTTCGGAGTTTTTGCTTCCTCGCTGACTGAAAGCCAGATAATTGCCGCAATAGTCAGTGTAGTAGGACTTTTATTGATGTGGCTGCTGCAGGGTATTGCTCCAGGTCTGGGAGGCATATGGGCAAAAATTCTGAACTGGTTTTCTTTATACTCCAGAACCGAGGATTTCTTTGCCGGTATACTTTCTCTCGGCCCCATAGTTTATTATTTAAGCTTTTCGGCAGTATTTGTATTCCTGGCAATTAGAGTAATAGAAAAAAGACGCTGGAGTAAGGGGTGATAAAGAGTGGGAAATTTTAAATTGGACAAAAGATCTTTAAAATATGGTTCAAATTCAATAATCTTGATAGTTGCCGTGGTTACAATAGCTGTAATTGTCAACCTGCTTGTGGGAATGGGTGACATAAAGTGGGATTTGACCAAGGATAAGCTTTATTCTATCAGTGACGAAAGTAAAGTAATCATTAAGGATATAAAGAAGGATGTTACCATATACGGTTTGTTTGATGACGGCCAAATTGGAAACGGCGACGCATATAAGGATCTGATCAATCTCTTGGGACAATACGAAAAATTGGGGATAAAGGTTACTTATATAGATCCTGATAAGGATCCGGGAACCATAGCTTCCTTTGATAAGGACAAGACCAAGAATATAGCAAAAGGCGATTTTGTAGTAAAAAGCGGAAACAAGATTAAAAAGCTCAGTGCCCAGGATCTCTATGGACAGTCCTCCGAATATGGAAGAATGTTCAGTGCAGAGCCCTTAATAACAGGTGCCATCAAATTTGTTACTTCAGATGTAACACCCATTGCCTATTTTGTGGAAGGCCATGACGAAAATTCGGTAGACAGCGATCTCACACAGGTAAGGACGGCACTTGAAAATAATAATATGGAAGTTAAGCAGCTCTCACTTGTTACGGAGGAGAATATCCCTGAGGATTGCAAGCTGCTTGTGTTTGCTTCACCCAAGAAAGACCTTACCGATGCCGAAATGATCAAGGTAAACGCTTACCTGAAAAAGAACGGCAGAGTAGTATTTTTATTTGATCCTGTTGAATCTGGAAATAAATTCTCGAATTTTGAAGAAGTACTTCAAGCTTATAATGTAGGTATTAATTATGATAAGGTCAAGGAACTTGATCAAAATATGCACTTGCCGGGAGATGAGTACTCCCTGGTGGCAAAGCTTGAAAGCAATGATATAAACTCTTCCTACGGCAGCAAAGAGCAGTATTTGTTCCTGCCGGATTCAAGAAGCCTTTCCATATTGAAGAATGACAAGGAATGGCTTAAGACTTACTCACTTGCAAAAACTACAGACAAGGCTCAGGCAGCAAGTATTTTGAACCAGGGTTCAACCCAGTCCGGTCCGTTTGATCTTGCAATTGCTTCTGAAATCCAGGGCGGCAGCAAGGTGCTGGTGTTCGGTAATGGAGTATTTCTCACCGACAGGGCATTATCAAGCCAGTATTCAACTTATTTTGCAACCGGTGCAAACTACTTTGTATATACCATAGTAAACTGGATGCAGGATAAGTCAGACCAGACAACAATTTCTTCCAAATTGGTATCAACTAAGGCTCTGACCACAAATGAAAGTCAGGTTAAGGTAATATCTATCGTTCTGATGGGAGTTCTACCGGTTCTGATAATGGGCTGCGGCTTCGTTGTTTGGTCCAGAAGGAGGCATTTGTAAAATATGAAGTTATTCAGAAATGCTATTATTCTTGTTATTGTTCTCGGACTTCTGGGCGGAGCATACTTTTATCTGAACAACAGAAAATCGGATAAGGGGGATGATACAGCCGCAGAGTCCACACAGTCCGAAGAAATTTCTGTTACATCCGGTAAGCAGGAAGATGTAACTTCAATTGAGTTTGTTAATGAGAAAGGTTCCTATAAATTGGTCAGAAAAGATAATGCCTGGTCAATGGAACCCGGAATGGAATTTCCTATAAACAGCAGTTCTGTTGACTCGGCAGCAGCCGATTTAGCGGATGTAAATGCAAACAGAATTATTGAAGAAAAGGCGGCAGATCTAAGCAAGTATGGTTTGGATAAGCCCGCTGCCTCGGTTAAGGTGGGAATGAAGGATGGTTCAATTCAGGAAATTGAAGTGGGATCAGATACACCTACCAGCGACGGTGTGTATATTAAGAAAAAAGGTGAAGACAAGGTATATGTGGTAGGACTTTACTATAAGGACAAATTCACATATAACAGGGGATATTTCGCTGTAAAGGATATTTTACCTGTCGACCCTAAAACCTTGAAAAAGCTTTCATATGAGAAAAACGGCGAGCTGCAGTTTGATCTGGATATAAAATCCGAGAGCGATGTGGATATAGTAGCACCTGTTAAGGAAAAGGCTGAACCAACCGATGTGGCGGGTATGACCAATGCGGTAGTCCAATTGGCTATTGCTGATATTGTGGATGAAAATCCTGATCTGGTCCAATACGGACTGGATAAGCCTGCCTTTGCCCTGGAATATGGTGACGGTAAAACTACAAAGAAGATATTGTTTGGTAAAGAGCTTGAAAAAGGGAAAACAGCATATGCCAAATATCCTGACGGAAAGAGCGTATTTACCGTTGATATTTCACCCCTGACCTTCCTGGATGTGAAATTCAGCAATATTGTAAATACTTTCGTATTCCTGCCGAATATCAATGATGTAAACAAGGTTGAACTTACAATTGACGGTAAGACTATTGTATCAGACATAACGACAGTCAAGGATGATTCAGACAAGGATACCTTCAAGGTTGACGGAAAAGATGCAAACATGGAGGACAGCAATTCCAAATCACTGTTCAGAAACTTCTATTCGGCTATGATAGGTATTACCATGAACAGGTACGAGGCAGGTGCAAAGCCGGCAGGAACACCCGAAGTAACTATCAAGTACTTTATGAAGCCTGATTCAAAGCCTGTAACCATCGAGTATATACCAAAAGACGAAAATTACTTCTATGCTGTGAAGGATGGAGTCTATACTAACAGAGTTGTACTGAAGTCGGTACTTGATGAAGCCGATGGAATAAGAGCAACCTATAAAGCTCTCAAAGAAGCCATTGATAAAGGTGAAAAGAAGTAATAAGCCGGATAGGGCAAATTAATAAAATGTAATGTGAAGGGCAGCTCCCTCATAGAATTATACAGAGGCTTTAACCTCAGGAACAGAAGGTTCCAAATATTCTATGTTGGGAGTTGCTTTTTTTGATTAAAGGAGAATTCGGTAATATTTTAAAGGTAGCATTTTTGTATATGGCAACCATAATCGGAGCAGGATTTGCATCGGGGCAGGAGATCATACAGTTCTTTTCAATGTATTATGCAGGAGGCTTTTTTGGGATAATACTGGCAGGCCTGCTGTTTTCCATTGTAGGATATGTGGTCCTCAATAAAGTTTATACTGAAAGAATAAGCAGCTATGACGAATTTTTGTTCCCAATGACAGGCTATTTTCTTGGCAGGCTGATGGAATTCATAGTAATGCTGTTTATGGCCTGCATAATGTGTGTGATGGTTGCCGGGCTGGGAAACGTACTTACAGAACTTACAGGATTGGATTACAGATATTGTGTTGCCATAGGTGCGGCAGCTACTCTTGTTGCAATAATGACAAATATAAAGGGAATTGTGGCAATAAGCTCCCTTGTATCACCGGTGCTTATTGCAGGAATAATATTTGTGGGTTTTTACATTCTGGCATCAAAGGATACTTCTGTTTTCAATATATCCGAAAAGGTAAAGGTCGTTACCAACAACTGGGTATTCTCGGCGATACTCTATGTGAGCTATAACACAATACTTTCCACGGTATTGATGTCCAGAATGCTTCCATACCTTAAGACAGGCAAGGTCGGCAAATGGGGTGGCATACTTGGCGGCGGAATGCTTTGCATAACAGCGCTTGTTATAAATTCGGCACTCTACTCCTTTTATCCTCATTCAATAATATCCGAAATACCGGTGCTTGGGATTATTCAAAACAACAGCAAACTTCTGGCCAATATTTACAGCATAATTCTAATACTCGCCATGTATACCTCAGCTGTAACTGCCGGTTATTGCCTGACCGAAAGAATCAGTGCAAAAATGAAAGTCAGCTACAAACTTGTTGGGGCTGTGCTTTGTGCAGTAGCCATACCAATGTCGTCACTGGGTTTTTCAAGCCTGATAGCTACCCTGTATCCCGTATTTGGGTACCTTGGGCTGTTCCTGCTGTTCATCATACTTTTCCAATTTATAAAAGGCCATTTTACAGCTGAGGCGGGGGTTCGAAGCGGGGGCAGCCCCAAAAAGTCATGATGACGGTGAGAACAAGCTGCTAAGCAAATTTGTTGTGGGAATAGTGGATATATTATGTCCCGTATGCTAAACTTTTACTATACGAAGGACGATAAATAAAAGGAAGCGGAAGTTAAATATTGTTGGTTACTAAAGAAAAAGCTTTGAGGTGAAGTAATATTGTCTATTCAGCAAAACCAGGGAGATACGCCCGTAAAAATAAAAAAGTCCAACTCGGTCTCAGGTGTTATAATTTTTTTTCTGCTGATTATAGCTATTATAATTATGGCATTTGCAGTCTATCTTAAGTCAATAGGCTATGATTTTAAAAACTTAAATATAAATGATGCCATAGCTTTTGCAAAAAATCATACTCAGAATGCTGCGGTCGGAACTGCTGCCGACATTTCGTTCTCTCAGGACGGGAGTGTTGACTGTAAGGTTTACAGAGGTTATATCATCGTGCTTTCGCAGGATGGGATAAAGTGGTATGATGAAACAGGCAAACTTTTACAGGAAAAAGCACTTACTCTGACCAGGCCGGTTTTGAGAAGTTCGGATAAATATATGGCCGTAGTTGATATTTCCGGGCGGGATATATATTTCTTTAAGGACAAAACCCAGCTTTGGACAAGGAAACTCGACAGCCAGATTATAAATGCCGAAGTGAGTACGGAGGGGGATTGCACTGTTGTAACCCAATCAAAGGAATACAAGTCTACCGTTCTTGTCATCGATGTAAACGGAGTTGACAAATATACAAAGTTTTGTGCAGAGGAAATTGTTCTTGGTGCCAAGACTTTAAACGGCGGTGAGAATGTACTGATAAACCAGGTGGTTACCAAAGGCATTAAGGCAGGAACAAAGTTTCAATTTAACAGTATTTATCAAGAAGATCCAATTGCAGTTTTGGATATAGCAGACAATATGTTTCCGGTAGTTCAGACCATTGGGGACAATGTGGCGGCCATAGGGCAGAATATGGTGTTAATGATGGACAGGCAGGGAAAGCAGCTGTGGAGGAAAAGTGCGGAATCAATATATTGTGTGGCTCCCGCTGCTGAAAAATATGTTATCCTCGCAGGAAAGTTTACCGATGCTTCCGGTTCGGCAAGCCAGAAGATTTTAGTGCTGAACTCAAAGGGAGAAGAGGTGTACGGTTTTGAACAGCCGGAAAATATAAGCGGTATGAGTGTATATGGGGACAGGCTTGCCATGAGGACTCAGAGAAGTATATACCTGTATTCCATTAAAGGAAAAAAAATCGGACAATATATTGCGCGCAATGAGATAAAAGATGCCTATTTGACAGGCGGAAACGAAGCCATAGTAATAACCGGCGGAAATATTTCACTGGTTGAAATAAAATAATTGTGAAAGGGCTGCACATGAACTGGACGGACATTAGTGTATTGGTCATTATTGTTATATTTACGGCAATAGGTATGAGAAACGGTTTCTTATACTCTGTCTTCAGGCTGCTTTCGTACATATTATCAGTAATTTTTGCCATAAAATTTTATCCTGTTTTATCGGCAATGCTTCAAAAAACAGTCATTTATACAAATATTAAAGCCTCGATAATCAGCGGTATAGTCAAACAACAGGCGGCAGACGGTGTGTCACTTCAGGAGAGGACAGTGCAATCGATTGTTGACGGTTTAAAGCTTCCGGGTTTTATAAAGGAGGCCATAATTGAAAATGTCGGAAAAAAAGATGTTCTGGGCTTTCAAAAAATTACCGAAGCAATAGGTTCTGAGATTGCCACACTGGTGATAAATATTTTAAGCATGATCTTAATATATTTGATAATACGCTTTGGACTTATTTTTGCACGGGTTATAATCAAAACAATAGCAAAACTTCCGGTTTTCAAACAGCTGGATAAAGCAGGAGGATTTGTTTTGGGAGCCATAGAGGGGATATTCATTGTCTACATTCTTTGTGCCATTCTTGTACTGTTCAGTGCGTTTCCCAAGTTTTCACCGGTAATTGATTCGGTTCAGAAATCACAGTTTGCCAGTTATTTCTATCAGAACAATTTCATTGTAAGCTTTTTATCACCTGAGCAGGAACAGGAGCAGGTAAAATTATAATTGCTTATACGGCAATTAATGTTTTCTCCCCTGGTTCACGGTTTGTTTTAATGTTTTTTATCCACTTGCCCAATCAGTCTGGACACTTCCCGAACATAAGAGTAAAATAAGTTTAAATCAAGCTGGGACAGAATTATCCCGGCTATTATTTTAGCGTATCGTTGGGCGCGAAACGGATTTGCGAAGCAAATTTCTTGCAATTGGAACTGTTTCAATTTGATAAAGATAAATATATTGAATTATATAAATTAACTTACTATTGTGACTAAGTGCATACAAATACCGGGTGCACTGAATGGAGGTTCATATGAGAAGTGATATTGTAAAAAAAGGTATTGAAAGAGCGCCCCACAGAGCACTTTTTAAGGCAATGGGCTATACTGACGAAGAACTGGAAAGACCTTTGATCGGAGTTGTAAACTCACAAAATGAAATAATTCCGGGACATATACATCTGGACAAAATAACCGAAGCGGTCAAGGCCGGAATAAGAATGGCGGGAGGAACACCCATCGAATTCGGCGCCATAGGTGTTTGCGACGGTATTGCCATGGGGCATACGGGTATGAAATATTCACTTGCAACCAGAGAACTCATTGCTGATTCCTGTGAAGCCATGGGAAAAGCACACAGCTTTGACGGGATGGTATTTATACCCAACTGCGACAAAATCGTACCGGGCATGCTGATGGCTGCAGCCAGGATTGATGTACCCTCCATAGTTATAAGCGGAGGTCCCATGCTCTCTTTGAACAAGGACGGAAAGCAGCTGGACCTGAATACCATGTTTGAAGCGGTGGGCGCTTTTAAGGCAGGAAAAATAACGCAGGAAGAGGTCGATGAATTTGAAAACAGTGCATGCCCGGGCTGCGGTTCCTGCTCCGGCATGTTTACGGCAAACTCCATGAACTGCCTTACAGAAGTGCTGGGCCTCGGACTTACCGGAAACGGAACAATACCTGCCGTATATGCTGAAAGGATCAGACTTGCAAAGCATGCCGGCATGAAGGTTATGGAGCTGGTGGAGAAGGATATCAAACCCTCCGACATATTGACTGAAAAGGCCTTTGAAAATGCTCTTACGGTGGATATGGCACTGGGCTGCTCAACAAATTCGGTCCTGCATCTTCCCGCCATAGCAAATGAAATAGGCATGCAGATCGATCTGGATATAATCAACGAAATCAGTTCAAGAACACCAAACCTTTGCAAGCTGGCACCTGCCGGCAATTATCATATCCAGGACCTCTATGCGGCAGGCGGGGTACAGGCGGTCATGAAGGAATTATCCCAAAAAGGACTGCTGCATCTTGATCTCATAACAGCTACCGGCAAAACGGTTGGAGAAAATATAGAGAATGCGAAAGTAAAGGATTACAACGTTATTAAAAATATAGATGCACCGCACAGTGCCACCGGTGGAATAGCGGTTCTCAGAGGCAATATAGCGCCCGACGGAGCAGTGGTAAAGAAATCGGCTGTGGCTGATTCAATGCTTGTTCACAAAGGTCCTGCAAGAGTATTTGACAGTGAAGATGATGCGATCAAGTCAATATATGAAGGTAAAATTGTAAAGGGAGATGTTGTGATCATCCGCTATGAAGGTCCAAAGGGAGGACCTGGTATGAGAGAGATGCTGGGACCTACCTCTGCAATAGCAGGCATGGGCTTGGGCAGCTGTGTAGCACTGATTACCGACGGAAGATTTTCCGGTGCCTCAAGAGGGGCTTCCATAGGACACGTATCTCCTGAAGCGATGGAAGGCGGCCCAATCGCTCTCATTCAGGAAGGTGATATTGTTGACATCAATATACCTGAAGGTCACCTCAACATAGAGTGCAGCCAGGAGGAACTGGACAGAAGAAAGGCCCTTTGGAGCGCACCTGCACCCAAGATAACAGCAGGCTATCTGGGCAGATATGCCAGACTTGTCACTTCCGCCAGTACGGGAGCAGTTCTGAAATAGTAAGGTGATCAGCAGGGAATGAAGGAGTGATTGAATGAAATTATTAGGTGCGGATGTTATTATAGAATGTTTAAAGGAACAGGGTGTTGACACGGTTTTCGGCTATCCCGGAGGCCAGGCCATAGTTATATATGATGCCCTGTACAGGGCGAGAAATGAGATAAGGCATATACTTACCTCCCATGAACAGGGAGCTTCCCATGCTGCCGACGGATATGCCCGCGCAACGGGGAAGGTGGGGGTGTGCATTGCAACTTCGGGCCCCGGCGCCACAAACCTGGTTACCGGCATTGCCACAGCCTATATGGATTCGGTGCCTATGGTTGCAATAACAGGTCAGGTGCCTACCGGCCTGCTGGGCAAGGACTCCTTTCAGGAGGTTGATATTACAGGTATTACGATGCCTATAACAAAGCATAATTTTATAGTCAAGGACGTAACAAAGCTGGCCGATACCATCAGAAAGGCATTTGCCATAGCAAGGGAAGGCAGGCCGGGTCCTGTTCTGGTGGACATCTGCAAGGATGTCACCGCCACTGAAATGGAGTATACTCCGAGAACACCCGGCAAAAATGATTACATCTCAAATAAATACCATGAAATAAGCAGAGCAGAATTTGAAGAAGCAATTAAGGCCATAAACAGCGCCTCCAGACCGGTTATACTGTCCGGTGCAGGTGTGGGTATTGCCGGAGCAGAAGAAGAGGTCAGGAGCCTTGCTGAGCTTGCCTGCATCCCTGTCAGCACTTCGCTGATGGGAATGGGTACCTTTCCGGGGACTCATGAGCTCTTTATGGGAATGGTCGGGATGCACGGAACCAAGACCTCAAACTATGCAGTACATAACTGCGATTTGTTCATTGCCATAGGAAACCGCTTCAGCGACAGGATTGTCAGCAAGGTCAGCAGTTTTGCACCAGGGGCTGAAATCATGCATATTGATGTGGATTCGGCCGAGGTTGGTAAAAATATAACAGTGGATTATCCTCTTGTAGGCAATATCAAGCAGATACTGCAGAACCTGATCAAAGGTGTGGAACCAAAAAAGAACACCGAATGGATAGCAAGGGTAAATGCATGGAAAGAGAAATACCCGTTAAAATATGATAAATCGACTGAAGTCCTCCGGCCCCAGTACATTGTGGAGCGGCTGCATGAACTTACACACGGTGATGCTGTCATAACCACCGAAGTGGGACAGCACCAGATGTGGGCGGCCCAGTACTATAAGTACACCAGGTTCAGGCAATTTGTTTCCTCCGGCGGTCTGGGTACCATGGGCTATGGCCTCGGAGCCTGTATTGGGGCACAGCTTGGCAGGCCTGATAAAAAGGTTATCAATATCGCCGGTGACGGCAGTTTCAGAATGAACCTGAACGAGCTGGCCACTGCCGTTGAATATAAGCTGCCAATAATCATCGCTCTTTTCAACAACAGGGCGCTGGGAATGGTAAGGCAGTGGCAGGAACTGTTTTATGACAGCAGGTTCAGTCAGACCACAATAGACAGGGGAACGAATTTCAAGGCACTTGCTGAAGCCTTTGGGGCAAAGGGTATAAATGTGACGCACCCGGACCAGGTAGACGGGGCGATCAGAGCGGCACTGTCCGAAACGGATACTCCGGTGTTGATTAATTTCGAGATTGACAAGGATGACAAGGTATTCCCAATTGTGCCTCCGGGTGCAGGAATAAATGAGGTTGTTGACTGTTAGTATTTGATGATACAAAATTAAAAATAAATGGCCGGCTTCATATCAGCCGGCCATTTATTTCAGGTACAAAACATACACATTTAAAGGATTTGATCCGATTACGCTTCTTTTATGCTGACTACCACTTTACAATATCACTGAGCTTGTATTTTAAATCCTCATCAGGTCTGACGGTGTAGCACCAGTTATATGTGGTATTTACAAAGTCCCCGCCTGAATATTTGACCGCAACCTCCTCTATGACATAAACCCTGTAAGTATTGGAATCATCAACCTTCTCAATAGCATATATTTCATATTTGTTGAGCTTTTCTTCTGTATTTTTACTGAATAGATCGGATACCAGTTTTTTCTGTGAGCTATATAAATTACTCCCTTTCAATAGGTAGGGTTCTACAGTCGAAAAGGTGTTGTTGTTAATAGAACTGATCATGTTTTGTTCGTAAGAGCTCATAAGGCTTTCAATTTGACTGACGGTTGAAATATCCATATCCCGGAACAACCTTGGCTTATTGTCGATTATGGTCTTGTCAAAAGAATTCCAGAAAGCTCCGTTGGTGTCAATAATGCTGCTTATTTTGCCGTAAGGGATTTCAAACTGGGGAAAACCGGCTGCATATGGGGCAATTGCATAAGGGTAATAGTATATTTTCAAGGAATCACTTCCCAGCACGAAATAATGATTTTCCGTGACTTCAGGTTTTTCTTCAAAATAAGTCATACCACTGTCGGGGAACGTTAAACTTATTTTAGTATTTAAGGCTATTTGATTGTCCACGAGCGAGGTAAGCTCGTCGGCATACTTGCTGCCGGCTTTAAACAAGTCCTTCAGCTGATAGAAAGTCCCGGTCTTGATATCAATATGGAAATATTCCACGGAAGGTAGACCATGAGCAGCACCGATGGGATACCAATAGCCGTTTTTTTCTATTATGAGTAAATTTTTGTTAAGAGAGACCGAAAAATCATAGGAGATATCCTCAGGATCCTCACTATTGGATGCGGCAGTGTTTTCAAACTCTCCGATAAACTCCGATTTCAGCCTTTTATTAATGCTTTCCTGTACGGCAGAGTCTTCCAGACCGGTAATTTCGGGATATTCGATATAAGTCAGATAATCTCTTCTGAAAGATACTTTATTGGCTTTAATCCGGTTATTCAGCGGGATAATCCTATCCTTCCGCCAGAGGACTGCACCGTTTTCCTTCAGATATGTCAGACCGCCGTCCAGCTTTGCCTGAAGTACGCTGCCGATGTATTTGATATCACCGATTCCCGGGAGGTTGGGAAGAGTGTCAACCATATTTCCTTTTTTATCTATAAAGAACGTACTGGTATTGTCACAGGCAACAGCGTGATCTCCCTCAAATTGATTTATTCTATAAAATTTGAAATCACTGAGCTGTTCACCCTTGCTGTTGAACAGTGCTTTGGGAAAATAATAGTCGGAATACGGGGCGGAGAGGTTTCTGCTTGCAGCAAACATGTCCGAACCCAGGTAAGTGATTCCCGAGTATTCGGGTTTGAGTATGTATTTACCGTTTGTATCTATCAAACCATATGTGTCACATATCTCCCGGGATTCCACCGAAACAACGGCATATCCCCTGCTGAATCTGCCTGCTGAGTAAAAGGCCGGTTCTATTACCACATCGCCGCTGTAGTTCTTATATCCGTACAACTTGCTTTTTTCATCATAGAACGGGGTAAATCCTTCCGAGCTTTCATATTCATTATAACTTTTCAGTACTTCCAATGCCCTGCCTGACTTATCAATAACTGAAAATTTGTCTTCACCTGTTTTAACCACTGCCCTGCCGTCATTGAAATCATCGGCATTTAAAAATTTGGCAGGTATGATAACTTTACCCGTCAGGTCCATGAAACCGTATTTCATATTTGCGTCCGAGAAGCTTAGCAGCCCATCTTCATAATCATAAATTTTGTATTTTGAGGTGAAAAGAACCCTGCCGGAGGAGTCCACGACTGTAGAACCGGCATCCATGGTATTTAAGACGGCAATGCCGTTTTCGAAATCGGGAAGAAAGGAGGAAAACGGACCGGATACAATCTTGCCGGACTTATTGATAAAATAAACCTTGCAAATATCGAATTCATTACTCCCGTTGGCAACGATGGCGATACCCCTGTCATTGAACTCCCTGGCAAAATTATAGCCGGGCTGTATGGCAAAGCCTCCTGTTTGATCGATATAACCCCATTTTTGACCGTTCATGGTTTCTATAACGGCAGGAAGAAGAACTTCGCTGGCACTTACCTTAAAGCTGTAATTTGCAAAAAGAAAAAACAAAGCCAGAAGAAATACTGATAATTTTTGTTTCATAAAGGGTACCTCTCGTTTACGTAAATATTTGTTGGTGGCATTTAACATATGTTTACTTTCATTATATAGTAAACAAAACATAAAAGAGTGTCAGTTTTGTAATAATATAGATATTAAAGGAAAGAAAAGTCAAGATCGGCCGTTGAATTTGATTATTGTAAACTTCATTGCTATAATATAAATTGTGTAAATATGTTTGCCTTTATTTTTATCATTTATAATAGAGAGTGCAGGGACTACATGAAAATTACAAAATGGTTTCTAAATAGAATGTCCAGGCTTTCTACCAGAATTTTTTTGCTGATGTTGATATTTATAATAATTCCTCTTTATATCATGTTTATATTTACAAAGCATTCCTATGAAAATTTCATTCAGGAGGAATTGAGCAATAAAACCATACAGAATATATCCAAAAGCCAGCAGGATATCTATTATACATTTCAAAGCATGGCCAATATCTCCAATATATTCATCCTTAACAAGGATCTTAAAAAGGCTTTGCAGGATGATACAAAAAACTACTACGAAAAGATGAAAATATTTGATAGCAGCGTTGCTGAAATGACTATCAACAATTTATTCAGTTTAAATGATTATAAGATAACAATATTTGATACAAAAAATCAGATCTACTCCAATTGGAGTACCAATTACAACAATTACCAGTTCCTTATAAATCAGGACTGGGTGCAGGAGAGTATCAAAAAGAACGGTCATGTTGTGTGGAGCATGTTTTCTCCGGCTTTTATCATAGGAGAAAGTGAAAAAAATGAGAAGTATATTTCACTGGCCAGGTCAATGCTTAGTGAGGATGTGACCGGGCAGCGCTTTGCGACAATAATAATCAGCATCTCCCAAAAAAAATTGAGTGAAATCCTGCTGAAATATGCCTATAATGCGGGGGATTGCATATATGTGTGCTCACAGGACGGAGAAACAATTTTAAAGCATGATCTGACCAACAGTATTTCCAGAGATGAAATTAATTCCTTATTTGGAAAAATAGACCGAAGCAAAGACGGCGGGCGGGTTGAAACTATCGGAAACAGCCGCTTTTTGCTCAGCTACTATACCATTCCCGAACCCTGGACTTTTAGCGGGAAACAGTTGAAAATACTGTATTTTACACCTTATGGCAATGTTATAAATCAAATGAATCAAATCACTTCAAAAATGAATATTACTACCATTCTGTTTTTGATTATTGTAATAATACTTGGAGGAGCAATTGCACTTGGCATAGTCAGGCCAATTAAAAAATTGTCCAACCAGATGAAAAGCTATTCCATCGATTCCGAGCTGGAAATGCTTGATACAAAAAGATCCGATGAGATCGGATATCTCAACAGAGCTTTCTACAGGATGTCCGGCAATGTAAGGGAACTATTTGACAGTTTACAGCACGAGCACCAGGTAAGAGAAAAATACAGGTTTGAATCGCTCCGCGCCCAAATCAATCCCCACTTTTTATTCAACACTCTTAATTCCATCAGATGGATGGCGATTATAAGGAAGGCTGACAACATAGTTGAGAGCATAGATGCTCTTGCTCTAATGCTTAAATACAGTATGAACAAGGGTGGAGAGCTTGTAAAACTGCGTGATGAACTGGAAAATATCAAGAGCTATATATTTATCCAGAATAGCAGATATGGTGACAGATACCAGGTTGAAATAGATATAGGCAGTGATCTTTATGAATTAAAGCTTATAAAATTCATTCTACAGCCGATAGTAGAGAATTCCTTGCTTCACGCATTTAAAAACAATGACGGAAAAGGTATGGTCAAAATATACGGAGATATTGAAGAAGAGATCCTGAAGCTCTATGTTGAAGATAACGGAAACGGTGTAGAACAGAAGGAAATTGATAAATTCAACAAGGCAAAAAAGAATAAGGGCGGAGAGGTAAAAAAGGTCACAGGAATAGGTCTGACAAATGTAAACGAAAGGATCAGAATTGAATACGGAGACAGATTCGGAATCGAGATCCTGAGCAATCAGGCCAAAGGTACCATAATTGCATATACATTGCCAATTATAAGGGATGGGGGTGAAATATCAGATGAAAAAAGTGATGATAGTTGACGATGAAATACTTGTAAGGATAGGTATTAAGTCAATACTGAACTGGGAAGAGCATGGTTACACCATTGCTGCCGAAGCACAGAACGGAGCTGAAGCTCTGGATAAAATAAAAGAGTGCCGTCCTGATATAATACTCACTGATTTAATGATGGAACCGGTGGATGGATTTGAATTAATAAAAACCTGCTCCAGAGAATTCCCGAATATTAAATTTGTTGTATTGAGTAATTATAATGATTTTGACAATGTAAAAAAAGCTATGAAACTTGGTGTATATGACTATATATTTAAGTTAACGGCAAAGCCTGAAGAAATCCTGAAAATAATAAATGAGCTGTCAGCCTCCTTTGATGCGGAAGCCAGCAGCAAGGAAAAAAAAGCAGCTGCCGATGCAAAGGATGAAAACGGAAAAAAGGGTGAAATGAAAAGCCGGCTGATTGAGTCACTGATTCATCAGACGTACAGCAGTGAGGAAAAGATGCTTGCAGAACTCATGAGTCTCGGTATGGCAGTTGATTTTCAGCAGCAGTATGCAGTTTTATATATATCAATTAATGACTATTTTTCGGTGGATTTCAAGGAAAATTTCATTGAAATAAATTTACTAAAGTATGCAATGGAAAATATTATCCACGAGGTCATATCCAGGAATAATCATGCCGAGGTATTTAACTATTATAATGGAGATCTGATAGCAGTAATAAATCCCAAGGAAAAAAACAGCGACTACCAGTATCTGTGCAATATATTGACGGAGGATTTTGAAGCTTTTTCCGAATATATTAAGAGATACCTGGGAGTGGGTGTAACTGCCTCACTGGGGCCTTTTTATACGGGAATCTCCAGTTTTTCGTCAGCAATTAAGACAAATCTTCAAACACTGTCCAGAAAGCTTGCCGAAGGCGATAATAAACTTTATATTTATACAAATACCCGGCCTGAAATAATAAAGATTAAGAAGTATATCGTTGACAATCTGGACAGCAATCTGAATGTAAGTATTGCTGCGAGATATATCAATATGAGTGAAAGTTACTTCTCTCACATATTTAAAAAAGAGGTAGGAATGAGCTTTGTGGACTATATTAACAAGGTTCGCATATCCAGAGCGGCGGAGCTTCTTGAAAACACCAGCTTTCAGGTAAATCAGATAGCAACTCAGGTCGGAATCGACAACGCAAATTATTTCAGTGTACTGTTTAAAAAGATTACAGGGTCATCTCCGTATGAATTCAGAAATAAAATCAAAGAATTTAAATAGGAAATCAAAGAATTTTAATACATTTTAATTTTGGACAGATGATGAAAAAATGTTATTAGAATATTGATACAAAATAACAGGTTTGTTAATTCACCGGACCTGTTATTTTTTGTACTATAGAGACAGATAAACACCGGGGTGACGTAATACCAAAACGGTTGCAGAAAGTTTATCCCGGTGGTGCAAATATAATTACAGGAGGAAAATTATATGAAGAAAAGGATTTTGGGTTTGGTACTGTCAGCAGCATTATTGGTAACAAGTTTTGCAGGCTGCGGCTCAAATGGAAAGGCTTCTTCGGGTACAGATTCGGCAGGAAGCAGCTCTAATGCAAATGCTCCGAAAGAAACGGTGACTCTGAGAGTTTGGGGAGGGGTTCCGCCCGAATCTGGACCGCAGGCATCCTGTGACCTGTTCAATGAAAAATTTAAGGATAAGGGGATTCAGGTTGAATATGAGAGATTTGTAAATGACGATACAGGCAACCTGAAGCTTGAAACAAGCCTGATGGCAGGAAGCGACGTAGATTTATACATGTCTTACGGCCTTGCGCAGATCAAAAAACGTGCCGACGGAAATATGGCTCTGGATCTTACCGAATTAATGAAGAAGGACAACTATAATATGGTTGAAAACTTCAGCAGTATGGCTGAAGCGTACTATGTAAACGGTAAACCATATTCACTTCCAACCAAACTGGATCAATACGGAATAGTTTTAAATAAGGACATGTTTGATGCTGCCGGAATTGCCATACCTACCGAATGGACCTTTGATGAGTTCCGGGAAGTTGCTAAAAAGCTCACAAAAGGTGAAGGTCAGGACAAGGTATACGGAATGTACTGGAACTCCCAGCAGGATCTGACATATGCTGCAACTTATCTTGTTGCTCAGACCGCAGGCGGAGATTTCTTCTATAAGGATGGAGGAAAAGAGACCAATTTTGATAATCCCGTATTTTTAAAAGCCTACCAGTTAGTTGCCGATATGATGAATGCCGATAAAAGTTCACCAACTCACATTGACAGTGTAACTCAGAAATTGTCGCAGGAAGGAATGTTCCTGGCTGGAAAGAGTGCGATGACAGTTGGACCCTGGATGGTAAGAAATATCAAAGACAAGGAAAAATATCCGCATACCTTTAAAACAGCATTTGCTCCATATCCTGTAGTTGATAAAGGTCAGAGAACATATACACAGGGAGGATACGGCGACCACCTGTCCATTAACCCGAAATCCAAAAACATAGATGCCGCATGGGAATTTGCCAAATGGTATGCCTCGGAAGGAATGCTGCCTCTTATAAGCGGCGGTCGTGTACCTGCACACAAGAACTTCAGTACCGATGCTGTTACAAAAGAGTTTGTGGGAGGGTTTGAAGATCTGTTGGATGCCGATACGGCAAAGAATATATTGATTAAACCTAATGATAACTATGCAGTTGGAATTATATCTACAAAATTACCCGAAATAACCAAGGTGTTTACCGAAGAAATCGAAGCAGCTCTATCGGGCAGAAAAACCGTAGAACAGGCTCTTGCAGACTGCAAGACCCGCGGCGATGCGCTTCTTAAATAGCTTGAAAAATTGTAATGAAAAGGGGCGGAGAAGCTACTCCGCCTTTTTAATACCAATCAAATACAAAAAAAGATAGGAGGACCGGCAATGAAGATAAATAAGCAGCTTAAGACCGATATTACCGGATATACTTTTATATTGCCAAATATACTGGGCTTCCTGGTTTTTACACTGTTTCCCATTGTGTTTTCTTTTATAATAAGTTTCACAGACTGGGATTATACAAAAGGTCTGGGTAACTGGAACTTCAATTGGGGTGCCAACTTTGTGGAGATGTGGAGGGATAAATGGTTTACTTCCTCCCTGATAAACACCGTTTTATACGCAGTAGCGGTAGTACCTGTCACTGTATTTGCCGCAATGGTAATAGCAGTAATAATAGATAAGTTTTGTTTTGCAAAAACACCTTTGAGACTGGCAATGTTCATGCCGTATATTTCAAATATTGTAGCGGTTGCCATCGTATGGGTTATGATGTATTCACCCTGGGGGCCGTTCACACAACTGGTCAAATATCTGGGAGTGGAGAATCCTCCCCAGTGGCTTGGAGATTATAACTGGGCGTTGATAGCCATAATTATAATGTCCATATGGAGTGGTATAGGGTATGCAGTAATGATATATACCTCGGCTATACAGGCCCTTCCGCAGGATGTATATGAAGCAGCCGATGTGGACGGTGCAAATCAAATAACCAAATTTTTTAAATTGACAGTACCATTTCTTTCTCCCACAACATTTTTTCTGGTGATAACAAGTCTAATATCCTCATTCCAGGTATTTGCACAGATACAGATAATGACAAGAGGAGGGCCTGGAACATCCACTCATGTATTTGTTTATTATATATACACTTCTGCTTTCTCTTTCTACCGTATGGGATATGCAGCTTCCATGTCGTGGGTACTGTTTATTATCTTGTTTGTGATTACCATCATACAATGGCAGGGACAGAAAAAATGGGTCAACTATTAAAAGGGGGTGTGCGCAGTGGAAAGACAGAAATTATCCGGCGGGATCAGTTATAAAACCAGGAATTTGCTTGCCAGAATAATTATTACAGCAATAGTAGCAGTAATCTCAATAACAATGGTAATTCCGTTTATATGGATGCTTTCAGCGTCCATGAAACTCCCTCTGGATGTAATGAAATTGCCCATAGACTGGATACCTGATTATCTGTATACAAAAAATTATAAAGTTGTCTGGAATATTGGAGATGCTGCACCAAGAGACTACCATTTTGCACTTGCATATTTCAATTCCATAAAACTAGCAGTTATAAATATGGTCGGAGCCGTAACTACCAGCGCTCTGGCAGGCTATGCCTTTGCGAAAATCAAATTCAGAGGTTCTTCGGTTGCATTTATGCTTTACCTTGCAACAATGATGATTCCCTCTCAGGTTACATTGATACCAAAGTATACTTTATTTGATAAGCTGGGTTTAATGGGAACTCACTGGACAATGATACTGCCCGGAATAGTATCGATTACCGGTACTTTTCTCATGCGTCAGTATTTTATGCAGATTCCTGATGAACTAAGGGAGTCGGCCTTTATAGATGGAGCTAATGAGTTCAGAATTTGGGGTCAGATAATGATTCCTATTGCAAAGCCGGCAATGGCGTCATTGGCAATGATTGTATTCCTGTGGAGCTGGAACAACTACATGGATGCGCTTGTATTTTTAAGAAATTGGAGACTTTATACCATACCTGTTTCCCTGACAAACTTTGTTGAGGAAAGTACAACGGAATACAGCCTGATCATGGCAGCATCCGCATCTGCATTACTGCCGGTGTTTGCAGTATTCCTGGCAGGCCAGAGATTTTTTGTAAAGGGCCTTGCTGCGGGAGCTGTTAAGGGTTAAGTGCGGCACGAGACCGCACAGGTATGTTGAATTGGACGGTACGAATTACTGTATGCATAGTGTATGTGTATAGAGTATATAAAAACAGGAGGTTATTATGAAATTTTATACTGAAAAAGAAAAGAATTTACCAATTATAGATGAAGTAGACGTACTGGTGCTGGGAGGAGGACCGGCAGGTTTTGGTGCTGCTGTCAGTGCCGGACGCGAAGGTGCCAGAACAATGCTTGTGGAACAGACCACAGATATCGGAGGAATTGCAACCTCCGGACTTATGAGCCACTGGACGGGAAAAACCCAGGGCGGCATATATGGTGAAATCCTGGATGAAACCTTTAACATGTATAACAGTGAACTCAAGATGGATATGGTGGAAGAAAAAGTAATAATAGATCATGAAACACTTAAAACAAAGATGATTGAAATGCTTGAAGAAGCAGGAGTAATAATAAGACTGTACACTTTCGCCTGTGATGCTATTGTTGAGAACGACACAATAAAGGGAGCCATAGTCGAGGGAAAATCAGGGAGAGAAGTGATTCTGGCCAAAGTTGTAATTGACTGCACCGGTGATGGGGATATAGCTGCAAAAGCCGGGGCTGAGTATTACAAGGGCCGTGAAGAGGATGGCCTCATGCAGCCGATGACACTTATGCTTCAGGTTGCAGGAGTTGACTTGTCAAAAATCACATATGTTACCGGTTTTGAAGAAACCTATGAGGTACCTGAAGGAGACATACAATTGCTTGCGAGAAAATATATAAGCAGTCCTGCCGGACATGTATTAATCTATCCTTCGGTTTTCCCAAACGCCGTCACTTTAAATATGACCAACATAATCGGTGTTGACGGAACAAATACCGAGCATCTTACCAAAGCCTATATCGTTACAAGAAAGCAGATTCCGGAAATAATGAAGTTTCTGAGGGAGCATGTTCCGGGATTTGAAAAGGCATATGTATTTAAAACCGCATCTCAGATCGGTGTGCGGGAAACAAGACACTTTAGGGGCATGAAAACAATTACAAAGGAAGATATAGAACAGGCCAGAATCTTTGAAGACTGGGCTGTTGCCAAAGCGCACTTCAACTTTGATATCCACAACATAACAGGTGCGGGGCTTGATGAAACAGGCTGCCAGAAACATTTTACACAAACGAAACATTATACTATTCCGTATGGCTGCTTTGTTCCCTTGAAGCTTGATAATTTACTTCTGGCGGGAAGAAATATATCCGGTACCCATATGGCACATTCCAATTACAGGGTAATGCCCATATGTGCAAATATGGGGCAGGCAACGGGAGTGGCAGCCGCTATCTGCTGCAGAAATGAAATTAAACCCAGGGAGCTGGATGTCAAGGAGCTGCAGGCAAGGCTGATGGAACTTGGAGTCAGGCCATAAGTTAAGGTAAAGTAAGTCGCTGGAGGCTGTATGAGATTTAAACTTTGGTTTATCAGGGAGGTTAAAGATGGATACCGGATTATTAAAAGAAGTTGAACACAGGGTGGATTTCTGCGTTGTAGGAGGGGGGCTGGCGGGAATGCTTGCTGCCATATCTGCGGCAAGGCATGGAGTGAAAGTACTGCTGATGACCGACAGGCCGGTTCTGGGAGGCAATGCATCCTCCGAAATAAGAATGTGGGCTCTGGGCTGCCACGGACACAATAACCGGGAAACCGGAATCATCGAAGAAATTTTACTGGAAAATTTTTATCGTAACCCTACAAGAAATTTTTCCATATGGGATAGCATTCTTTATGAAAAAGTCCGATTTGAAAAAAACATTACATTGCTTCTTAACTGTTCCTGCAATTCAGTTGAGATGCACGGCGGAAAAGACAACCCGTCCGGACGGAGCCGGATAAAGTCCGCAAGAGGCTGGCAGTTGACCACATATACCTGGCATACGGTGTATGCGGATTACTTTGCGGACTGTTCAGGAGACAGTATTCTGGCACCGCTGTGCGGGGCCGAATACCGCGTAGGCAGAGAGGCTGCAGCTGAATTCGGGGAAAGTATTGCTCCTGCGGCTGCAGATAATAAAACGATGGGACTTACCTGTCTCATGCAGGCGAGAGAATTGGATACACCTGTGAAATATACTCCGCCGGAGTGGGCAAAGGTATATGAGAGTGATGGGAGTCTGCCCAACAGGGAGCATAACCTGGCCGACCTGAAGACAAATTTCTGGTGGATGGAGCTTGGCGGAGAGTATGACAGCATTCATGATACCGAAGCTCTCAGGGATGAACTTCTGAAAATCGCCTTCGGTGTGTGGGACCACATAAAAAACAGGGGAGAACATAATGCCGACAACTGGGAACTGGAGTGGGTCGGCTTTCTTCCGGGAAAACGGGAGAGCAGACGCTATGTGGGAGATCATATCCTTACCCAGAATGATGTGGCCTCACAGGGGAAGTTTGAAGATCTGGTTGCCTATGGCGGCTGGTCCATGGATGACCATCATCCCGGAGGAATAGATTACAGCGGTGAACCTACCATATTCCATCCTGCTCCGGCACCATACGGAATACCATACCGATGCCTATACTCAGTCAATGTGGACAATCTGTTTTTTGCAGGCAGAAATATAAGCGCTACACATGCAGCCATGAGTTCCAGCAGAGTTATGGCTACCTGCGCCATCATTGGTCAGGCGGTGGGTACAGCAGCGTCAATTGCAGTAAAAAACCGGCTGTCGCCGAGAGAAGTATACGAGACAGGAATAAGTGAACTGAAACAGACCCTTATGGAGGATGACTGCTATCTTCCCTTTAACAGGCGAGAAATTTCTGAAATTTCCAAACAGGCGGTGCTTTCAAGCTCTGAAGGGGAGCCGGCATTCCTGATAAACGGAATCGACAGGCCGGTAATGGATGCCTACAACGGCTGGACAGGAAAAACCGGTTCCTGGGTTCAGTTCACCTTTGAGAAAGTTATACCTGTGAAATCTGTCAGAATTGTATTTGACAGTGATTTAAACCGCACGGAATGTGCCGGTGATCCCATTATGGCCCAATATCCCATGCTGTGCAATAAAAAATATGGAATGGAGCCCTTTGGATTTCCCGAAACCATGGTCAGGGATTTTGCCATAGAGTATCTGGATGATAAAAACCGGTGGAAGCTGCTAACTCGGGCTGGTAATAACTATCAGAGATTATTCAGGCTGGATTGTAATATCAGCACGGCGGCAGTCCGGTTTACGGCTCATAAGACCTGGGGTTCCCACAAGGTCCATTTGTTTGCATTTGATGTTAAATGACAGACAAGACTCCTGAAACTTCGGAAGTGTAAAAAAACATATGCTTGACTTTTTTACGAGTATATGTTAAATTAGTTATTGCTCGTTGTGTAAGTCTTTTTTTTTATGTCTAAAAAATAAATCTGTAATGACTTATATGGTGAAATACACATTAAGCGGCTGGAGGTGTTACTGATGAGAGTTAAGATTACGCTCGCATGTACTGATTGCAAACAAAGAAATTATTCTAACATGAAGAATAAGAAGAATGACCCGGATAGACTTGAATTGAAAAAATACTGTAAATTCTGTCACAAGCACACAGTTCACAAAGAGACAAAATAAGTAATATTTAGATGCTATTCAATATTATTATTTGTCTCTTCGGAAACTAAATAAGTTTGAACGTCTGTTGGGCTTATGGTTTCCTTTGGATACTAAATAATTCTGTGAAATCGGTGGCAATGTTTAATGGATCTTGTGATTGGTTATACTTCTGCATAAGATTCATAATTATAGGAATTGTGTCAACAATTACTGTATAACTGCCAATTGATATTAAAAAATATTATTATTGGGATGTGATTATGATGGCTGAAAACGAGGTTAAAAAAGTATCTCGCATTAAGCGAACCGGCCAGGGCATGGCAAGGCTATTTAGAGAAATCAGGGCCGAACTTAAAAAAGTTATATGGCCTAATAGAACTCAGCTGATAAACAATACTATTACAGTACTTATTTTCTGCCTGGTTGTTGGCGCAATAATATGGGCTGCAGATTTCGGTTTGACAGCATTAGCTGATGTTGTATTTACAAAATAGTTGTGTAACGTCTTGTCAATACTAAAGTCCGATATGGGCTGGTGTGAACCGGCTTAGTCGGGATGTTTTTTCAAGGCTAAAAGAATTAGAGGGAGGACATGGGGCTCTGAATTGGTGGGCCTGTTTTTGATATGTCTGAGGAAACTAAGTGGTATGTAGTTCATACTTATTCCGGGTATGAAAACAAAGTAAAGGCAAATCTTGAAAAGATAGTGGAAAACAGAGGCATGCAGGATTATATAGTCGATATCGTTGTTCCCATGGAAGAGCAGATTGAGATTAAGGACGGCAAAAAGAAAGCAACACTTAAAAAGGTTTTTCCCGGATATGTGCTTGTTAAAATGATTATGTCGGACGAGTCCTGGTATATAGTCAGAAACACCAGAGGAGTTACTGGTTTTGTCGGGCCGGGATCCAAACCGGTACCATTGTCCGATGACGAAGTAAAAGCAATGGGTGTGGAAGAATTTGCACCTGAGGTAGACTATGATGTCAATGATAATGTTAGAGTTACGTCAGGCCCTCTGGAAAACTTTATCGGAATTGTTGAAGAGATCAACCTTGAAAAGAAAAAAGTTCGCGTTTCTGTATCCATGTTCGGCAGGGAAACTCCTGTAGAGCTTGAATTGACACAGATTATGAAAATCTAGGCCATAAGGCAGATAGAAAAGCATATTGTGCTTTTCTGTCCTTTTAATAAATAATTATAAGCAATACCGGCGAATACAATGTGTTCGCAGAAAATTGGGAGGTGGAATTAATGGCAAAGAAAATTGCAGGTTACGTAAAACTTCAGATTCCTGCGGGGAAAGCAACTCCGGCTCCACCGGTTGGACCAGCTTTAGGACAGCACGG
>JAEVZU010000050.1 GCA_023392075.1 Bacillota bacterium
ATGGAACTTGAAATATGGGACGTGCTGGGCATGCCGAATGATATATACCTGGAGAGATTTGCCGGGATAAAGCCGGGAAAAAAGAATAAAGCAGTGTTGGAATTTAGAGACAGGGAAAAGCTTGACCAGTTGAAAGATAATATTATTAAACTGTCGGAACAGGAAAGTCTTGATATCGAGATCCACGATTATTGCGAGAACACCGACCTTGATATCTGGATTCAGTTTCTTGGCTGCAGAAACAGCATTCCTCAGTACTTTCCCCAATCTAGAAAAATAAGCAAACTTTCACCTGAGGAAAGATCAAAATACTGTTTGAGCAGAAACGAGCTTTGGTGATTGGCTTTCCCACCATTAAAAAGCGGGAGGAATAATTTTATGTTAAAACAGCAAAGCACAGCTGTCCTGACTTGCATGGATAAAAATTTTGAAAATAACTTAATAAATGATTTTCTGAGAACACTGCGCAATACTGCTTGTTATCACGGAAAAGTGATAATTCTTGATTACGGTATGAGTATTGAAGCGTCTGAGAGAATTAGGAATGAGGATGAAAATGCAGAAATCATTAAATGCAGCAAGGACAGACATATATTTTCGGTAAGATTCAGGGACATGGCGGAAATAATAGAGCGTCTTCCGGCTGATATTACCAATGTTATGAGTATAGACGGCGGAGATGTGTGGTTTCAGGAACCCATAGATGATATTTTTGAAATATGCAATAACAAAATAGGTTATATTGAAGATTATTCGCTTGATAACAGTTGGTGGAACAGACAGCTGTTAAATCTTCTGAAGCCTGAAGAAATGAAAAGGCTGTGTAAAAACTTTCGCGGGACAAGGCAAAAAAATGCGGGCATGATATGCGGTCCCAGAAACATCATGATCAAGGTCTCCGATTTAATTGACAAATATGTTTTGAATAACGGAAATGATTTTTTCGGACTGGATCAATTATATTTCAACTATATTATAAATAATATGCCGGATAATGAAAAAATTGTGTTATCCAAGAAGTACAATTATGTTCTTATTGATAACAGACATAGGCTGATTATTGAAAATGATCTGGTCTATAATGAAAATCATGAGTTAATGGCAGTAATACATAATGCCGGCGGAGGATACTACAGGGTCATCAAAAAGGAATCTCACGGTGATGTTGATGAAACCCAATATAAAAGGGTAATTCAAGTATATAAATGAGCTATGGCTATAGATGGATAAAGGCCATAAAGTCGATAACCATAGGCCTTCTGCCGATAGTTATCGACTTTTGAAAGCTACACCCTGCTAACAGGCCGGAAGAGGAGATGAGAAGTTATGGTACTGGAAGATATTCATCTGAAGCGGGTCAATTTTATGGTTACAACCACATGTAACCTGCATTGCAGGATGTGTGACGTACCCGAGTTCAATAACAGGGAAAATAATCTGACTCTGGAAAAAATAAAGGAAATTATCTTACAGGCTGCCCAAGCGGGGGCAGAAATTCTTGAAATATCAGGCGGAGAGCCGATGATGCGCAAAGATATTTATGAAATTATTTCTTTTGCAGCTTCATTAAAATTAAAAGTAATGATGGTTTCAAACGGTGTGCTTATAGGTCCTTCAGAAGCGCAAAAGCTGCTGGAGGCAGGTGTTTCCTTGATTCCGATGTCGCTGGAAGGCCCGGAGGAATTGAATGATAAAATACGGGGAGAAGGAAATTTTAAAAAAACACTTTGTGCCATTAAAAGCTTTTTGGCCAACAGCGCAAAAATTCCCGAACTTCAAGTATCTGTCGGAATTACGCTTTCAAGGCATAATTATAAAATTGTTCGTACTTTTTCAAAATACCTGCTGGAGGATGTGGGGGTACACTGTATTACTATAAATCCGTTTACGGGTACCATGATGTCACAGGAAAATTTTAAAGCACGTAAAGATGAATTTATTATACCGGAGGAACTTATTCCTGACCTTATTTTTGAAATGGAACAACTGGCTCAGTACTCGGAAGGCAGGCCGGGCAAGCTGCCTTCTCCCAGGTACATAAGAAGGATTCCTGAATATTTTGATGGAAATAAAATTTTACCCTCAGGCGGATGTGGTATGCCATTGACTTTTATCGGGATATCCCCCCGGGGATTGGTTTTCCCATGCTGGCACGGTCCGGTGATAGGGGATTTAAAGCAGTCTGTACTGAGTGAAATTCTGGCTTCCATAGCCCGGAAGGAATATATTGAAAAAGCGTTGTCGGGAGAATGCCCGGGATGTCTCAGCTCCTGCTATTCAGAAGTATTTTGAAAATCTGCCCGCTAAATATAAATGATAACTAAAAACAGACCGCAATAGATTTTTTTGCCGATCCAGGTTGTAAAAAACAGCTTTATAATACATTATATATGACAACTAGTCAAAGCTAACCTGGAGGTGCCGCATGAAAGAGAACATCCCAATTGAAAAAATATTAAGGGAATACAGGGTTAATAAACAAAGAATCAGTTTCCTGGAAAATCAGATAAGGCGTATGACCCCTGAATTATATCAGGATTATATTGAAAGTAAAATGTTTGCCCGCGGTCATAGTGACAAAACATTAAAACTTGCGGTAGTTAACGGTGAAGAAGTTGCTGTTCTCAACAACGTTGAAGAAACAGCGGACAATTACCGGCTTCATTGTGAAAACGAGTACAGGGAAGAAATAAACGGTATACGAAATGAAATAACCAGGCTTCATAACTTTGTTTACATCGTTGAAGACTCTCTTGAGGCTCTTGGAGAATCAAACGAAAAATACAGAACGCTGCTGGAGAAGTACTATTTACAGGGGGAGAGTATGGAGGAAATAGCTGAAATTCTTCATTTGAGCCGCAGCAGGTGTTACGAGCTATGTAAAAAAGCAGTACAATACATGGAATTGGTAGTATCCGGAACATAGTACAAAATATCAGGAAAATATATTTTGATGGGATAAACAATTGCACAAATTCCAGTATGTACAAATAAATTACAAAAATGTATAATTAAGTAATACTATCGGCTTTCAGCCGATAGTAACTGACTTTGATAATTTAATAGGGGGAGAGATTATTATGTGTGAAAACAGAGGGCAATCCGGAAAGCTTTTCCGGATCATGGCTGTAATACTTGTGACTTCTTTACTGCTATCCACACTTATTTTTCAGCAGAAGGTTCAGGCAGCGTCTTCACCGAGAACAGGAGGTTCTTATTACAATTATGGTGAAGCCTTGCAAAAATCAATTCTCTTTTACAAGGCAAACCGTCTGGGTGATTTACCGGACGACTATATTTTACCGTATCGCGCCGATGCGGCCATGACGGACGGAAAGGATGCGGGTCTTGACCTGACCGGAGGCTGGGCTGATGCCGGTGACGGGATCAAATTTACGCATCCCATGTCCTATGCAGCCGGACAGCTGGGCTGGGCCGTTTATGAATACAGAGAGGCATTTGAAAAATCGGGACAGCTGGATGATATACTGGATGAGATCAAATGGGCTACGGATTTTTTCATTAAAGCACATCCAAGTCCCGACGTATTATATTACATGTGCGGATATGAGGAATCCGACCATTCCGTATGGATACCTCACGAGCTGCTCGACTACAGAACCAAAAGAACTTCCTTCAAAGTTGATTCTACAACACCGGGTTCGGATGTGGCAGGGCAAACTGCCGCTGCTTTGGCCATTGCATCCATTATATTCGAACCCACCGACCCGCAGTATGCCGCTACCTGCCTGACACATGCAAAACAGCTTTTTAGCTTTGCTGACAAATATAGAGGGAAAAATCCTCTCAAGACCTTGTATCCTTCGGGCAGTTATGTTGATGATCTGGCCTGGGGAGCAATCTGGCTTTATATAAAGACCGGAGATTCCAATTATCTTGATAAGGCAAAAGCTGTTTTGCCGGTAACATCCCTGGGAGGCCAGCATACCCATTGCTGGGATGATGTCAGCTACGGAGCGGCGTTGAAAATAGCTCAGGTTACACATGACACAGGATATGCTGCCATGGTGGAAAAAAATCTGGACTGGTGGATGCCGGGCGGCGGTCTTAAATACACTCCCGGCGGTCTGGCATGGCTTTCACAGTGGGGTTCATTGCGCTATGCATCCACCGCTGCATTTTTGGCATTTGTCTGGTCTGATGATGCAACAGTAGGAACAGCATCAAAAAAAGATACTTATCACAAATTTGCAGAAAGTCAAATAAATTATGCACTTGGCGATAATCCACGGGGAGGGAGCTATGTAGTAGGATTTGGGAGTAAGGCACCTGAACACCCCCATCACAGGACGGCTCACGGTTCCTGGACAAGCATGCTTACCGTACCGGCCTTTCACCGGCATATACTCTATGGAGCCCTGGTGGGAGGGCCTACATCTGATGACAGTTGGAAAGACGATATTTCCGACTATACATTAAATGAAGTTGCTACTGATTACAATGCAGGTTTTGCAGGTGCCCTTGCAAAAATGTATGATATGTACGGCGGAGAACCACTGGAAAACTGGCCGAAGCCCGAAGATTTCAGAGCAAAGGAGGACAATCTCACCGAGTATTTTGTCAGAGGGTGGATAATTTACGAGGGATATGGAACTTTAAACCTTATGTTCCAGATCAACAACCGTTCGGCGTGGCCTGCAGCCATGAAAGACAAGCTGTCTGCACGCTACTATATGGATCTGACCGAAGTATTTGAGTCGGGACATAAACTGGAGGATGTGGAAATAACACTCGGACAGAGTCAGGGAGCCAAGCTTTACGGTCTGAAACAATATAAGGATAATATCTATTATTTCACCGTAGATTTCTCCGGAACGCAGATAATGCCCGCCGAATGGGAGTTATGCGAGAAAGATGCCAATGTATCCATAAAGTATAAGGATGACTGCGGTTCCAATGAAAATGACTGGTCCTATAAAAACCTTTATGGACCGCCTGATTATGATGCAGTATCTTTTGCAGGTATGACTCCTTATATACCGGTATATGACAACGGTGTGCTCCTGTGGGGTGAAGAGCCTTCCAAACAGGAACCGGGGTTTACTTATGGAGATATAAATTCTGACGGAAGTATTGACACCATAGATTTTGCACTGTTAAAGCAAATATTGATGGGAAGTGCTCCGGTAAATGTCAATATGCAGGCAGCAGACGTGAAAGCCGATGGCGACGTAAATGCTTTGGATTACGCGGTTTTGAAAAGTTATTTGTTGAATATGATTGATAAACTTCCTCAGTAGATATAAATTATTTTTAATAAAATTTTTCAAGTTTTATAATGGGCAATATTTCTAAATTAAATGGCAAGTATTTGTAATGTAAATATTTGCCATTAATTATAAAATAATAACTGAAAAATAATTCCAGGAGGTTATTATTTTATGAGAAGCAAGAAAACTCTAAAAATTTTTTGTGCAGCAGTATCTCTATGCCTTATTATAACAGGCTTCCAGATACCTGCCCTGGCAGCTGCCGTCACTATTACACAGAATGGTAATGTTGTAACCGCTGCAAACGGGAATTACACCTTGAGCTATGACCTTTCGACAGGAAGGGGATATCTGAGTTATGGAAGCACAGCAGTAATTCAAAATTTCTACTCTGATTTTGCTTTAAACGGTCAATCAACAAGAATCTCTTCTTATGATGCTGGTACCAGAACTGCAAATTGGACATCCATAGGAAATAACGGATACGGAACCGGTGGGTATAGACTTGCCATTACTTGTGCCTTAAGTTCCGGTTACACTATCAAAACGTATTTCGACTTCTATGCCGACAACAGATTTTTTATTGTAAGCATGGAGGTTACCAACGCTTCAAGTATGACAATAAACTTCATGGAACCGCTGGCAGCCGATAATCTTGATATTGGAAATTTCAGCGATGAAAGAATAATGAGTACCCCTTATACTAATAACGATGATTTCGGCGTGTGCCCTGTTAATGCATTTGGGTCATTTACCGGAAACAGCAGCTGGGTGTGCAGTGTGTTTGACAATACAAATAAAACCGGATTTGTAGCAGGTGCTGCCACAACAACAAACTGGAAAAGCTGCCAGTACCTGAGGACAGCAGCTTCTGCAAATGGACCTTTGAAAGGCTTCTCCGTATTTAATACAGGAGGAACTCAATCAGGAACAACTGTGGCCACCGATAAATTTTTCTTGGGCTACTACAGTGATTACAGGACAGGCCTGGAAGAATTCGGAGCAAAATACGCTGCTGGTGAGGCACCCATGACATGGTCAGGTGAAGTACCAGTGGGATATAACAACTGGTATACCTTAAGATTTAAAGACCCTATCAATACCATGTACAATGTTGTTGACTATGTAAATAATAATTTGAAATCACTGGGATATAATTATGTGAATCTTGATGCCACGTCACTTACAGACAGTGAAAAGCAGAGCTTTGCAGGTTACTGTCACAGTAAAGGCTTAAAGGCAGGCGGCTATACATGTCCGTTTATAGTTTGGAGTTCTGATCTTGACAAACAGATACCGGACTCCGCCTATTATTTTCGTGATGCTATTCTGAAGGACAGCAGCGGAAACAGGATGACCTGGTATCTGGGAGCTGATGCTTACTGTCTCGATGCTACCTCACCTGCGGGACAGGCAGCTGTTGCATCGTTTATAAAAGCTTTTATTGACGGTGGTTTTGATTACTTAAAGATGGATTTCCTTGACTACGGAATGCAGGAGGGTGCGCACTATGACAGTACCAAAAATGGAATGCAGGCTTACCGTGAGGGCATGCAGATAGTCAAGAACCTGGTTCAGGCAGCAGATAGACCAATATTCCTCAGTGAATCAATAGCTCCTCTGCTGCCAAACGGTTATGCACACGCCAGAAGGTCGGGCTGTGATACTGAAATTGGAGTAGGAAATTACTCCGGTTATGAAAGACAGGCATTTAATGCTGCAGCATCGTGGTTCACAAACGGAACCATATGGAAATACAATGATCCGGATATGGTAATGGTTGATAATTATGTGGGCAGTGAATACTGGCTCAATTCTTACAGCAGCAATCAGGCCAGACTCCTGTCATGTTATCTGGCTATGGGCGGCGGCCTATGGCTGGCAAGTGAAAACCTGCCGCTGGTTCCATTGGATAAAATGAATCAGATACTAAAAAATCCTTCTGTTTTAAGTATTGCAAAGCTTGGTAAGGCGGCAAGACCGGTCAGAATGACGAACTTCCTGTGGGGTAATGAGCATTGTCCGCCAGTGACCTATCTGACCGGCAATAACGGCGATAAAATAGTAACTGTTGCTAACTGGGACAGAAGCAATCCGGCTTCTATTGATGTGAATTGGTCAGATATAGGGTTATCGGCAAATGGAACCTACTATGTAGTAGATTTATTCAGAAATGAAAGGTTGGGGAGCTTTACGGGAAAGTACACAGCCACTTTTAAAGGGGCTGCACATGATTCCATGCTTCTGAGAATTACATCGGCAAATCCTTCGGAGCCCAGCCCGGCGGTAAATCTGGCCCAAGGAAAGACATTTAGTGCATCATCCTTTTACAGTGCAGGATATGAGGCAGGAAAGTCCGGAGACGGAAGCTGGAGTTCCAGATGGTCGGCTGCCCAGACAAACGGACAATGGCTTGAAGTGGATCTTGGACAGAATACCAATGTAAACAGGGTTGTATTAAAAGAATATAAAGCCAGTGAAGAGTTCGGTAACAGCTATACCGTTAATGATTTCTCGGTACAGTATTGGGACGGAACATCCTATGTCAATGTTGCAAAAGACAGTAAGATAGGCTTTGAAAAAATAGTTGATTTTCCGGCAGTGAATACCGGCAAGCTAAGAATTTCATTTACGGGAGCTAGTTTCCTTCCGTCAATAAGAGAATTTGAAGTATATAATATTTTCGGAAATACTGCAAACACCATAGCATTGGATAACAGCGATTCAAGCTTCAGTACTTATTCCGATATAAGGACTGTAATTCAGCGTATGCAGGTATTCCAGGCGCAGGGCACCACTTTGCCCAGAATTGATTTCTTCGGCTACAAGACAGGAACTCCGAATACATTGAATGTTGCCATATATAGCCTTGATACAAATGACAATCCGGTTAACAAGCTGTTTGAATCCAATATTCTGCAGGATAACTTCCCGGCTTCCCTAACTAGAATTCCAATATACTGTAATCTAACCGGATTGACGGCCGGAGCAAACTACGGAATAGTGATCAGTTCACCGCTATCACCGGATACAGGCAACTGCTATGGTTTTGGATATAACGACAGCAATTCGATGAATAATTCATTTGAAAGGCTGTCAACAAACGGAGGCAGTACATGGTCAACTGAAAGTAATGGAAACAGAGACCTGAAAATAACCATATACAAATAATTCCTTGTGTTAACTGACAAAAGGGTCATCTGAATTCTGAGGATGGCCCTTTTAAAGGTATTAAGCTGATTTTTAAAAAGGTGTATTTCTGAATTCCTTGGGCGAAATGCCGACATTCCTGTGAAAGCAGTAAACAAAATTGGACTCGCTGGAAAAACCGCAATTATATGCTATCTCCTTGATATGAAGATTTGAATTTTTCAGCATCGATTTGGCATTTTCCAGACGTATTTTTATTATATACTCATATGGCGAATAGCCGGTTTCCTTTTTAAACTGCCTGGAAAAGTAAAAAGGACTCAAATTGACTCTGTTTGTTATCTGGGCCAGGCTGATTTTTTTTGAGTAATTCAATTCTATATAGCCTATAGCTTCAGAAACCGGAGAGTTCTCAACCCTGGCAGAAAAATTCCCGTCTGCGGTGGAGATGATCAATTCTGAAAGCATCTGTTGAATGTGACAGCAAATCAGAGGTTCTGGAACAGGTGCTTCGCTGCGGTAACCATTCAGCATTGCTGTCAGTATATTTGGAATTACATTCTTTCCGTATAATGGAATAACACATCCGATTTTGTTGTATATAAAATCATAATAAGCTCTGCTGTTTGAACCGTCAAAATGGAGCCATAGCGTTTTCCAGCCTTTACTTGTGCCGTATTCATGGTGCCTGTAGCAATCCAGAAACACAATACTGCCTTCACTAACATTATATGTTTTGTCATTAAACGCCACCCGGCCTGAACCGCTTTTGATGTACATTAGTAAAAAGCTGTTGTAACTTTTTCGTTTAACGCTGTAACTTTCGTTACATATAAAATCACCAATACAGACTGGATAAAAAAACAACGATTTAGTGAGGCTGCCGGATGAAGGAAAATAGTAATCTGAATCGGGGAGAACGCCTTTTTCGTCAACTTTGATAATTATCACCACACTTTAGGCTATATTTCTAAAATATAAAGCAAGATAATGTAATGACTGGAGAATACAGCAATTATACAATATGTAAATTGTCTCAGCAATAACAATTTGCGGATTGAACCAAAAGGAATAATAAAATTTTTATGGAATAGACTCCAGAAACACAGTTATTATATGTTTTCAAATTCTGCATTTATGATTACAAATCCTGCTGATTTATGTTAAAATTTAGAAAAAAGCATTTTGGGTTAATACATATTTATATAGAATTACATCTTGAATTTTAGTCTTTAAAGGAGGTTTAAAATGTTTTATATCTTAATTGCAATTCAGTTAGTCATATATTTTATTGGTTTCACTATAAATACATCAGACCCTGCGGGAAGCCTTCCGGTACCGGTAAAGGTGATCCTGAGCCTGTCATTTGTCCTGGCGGCATTATTGATCAGATATTTTAACAGGACTAAGGTTTATACAAAATATGTTGCAATCGGGATGTCCTTATGCTTTATCGGAGATCTTATCAATTCAAATGTTATCCCCGGAGTTGGTATTATTGGAAGTATCGTATTCTTTGCCCTTGCGCATGTTTGTTTTATCCTTGCTTATACAAAAACAGTTAAAAACTATAACTTAACAATATTTTGCAAATATTTTTACATATTTATGGTGTTGTACTGGGCGATAACCATTTTATTGTGGGCGCTTTTAATATTTCCAAGGGACAAAAGCTTTATGTCGTACGGTGTGCTTGCATACGGACTATGGGTTTCCACAATGGCCGCTTTCTCCTGGTCACTGGTAAGAATACATAAAAAATACCTGCTGGTGGCAGCCGGAGCATTAATGTTTGTTGTTTCGGATCTGTTTCTGGCGGTAACAGGAATCGGCGGAATAACGGTGCATTTCAGGGATGCAGTAATATGGGCCACATATATCCTGGGGTTGATGGGAATAATTTATGCAGGACACTTTATCGCTGATTCAAATCAAGACAAAAGTATTTAGTGATCAATATACTTTAGGTGTTACAGACCATTGGCACTGATCAGGAACAAGATTAAATTGACACTTTTAGGGAACCCTTTTACAGGGTTCCTTAATTTATCTTACTTATTAAAATTATTACGGACAATGAGGATTACGACCTGTTTTTATGAGGCCGCACAAATTTACCATCCTGCCACATTCCATAGAGATAGATTGATAAATAATGTGTGATTGTCATTACATATATCCAGAACCCTCTGAGAAAATCCTGGTTTAACCATATAAATATTCCTCTTCTATGCAGCCAGGGATGTATCACTTGGATAAACAGGGTGCTCAAAAGTATTTCAACAATAAAATAAAGCCAAAATCGTCCATAGGTAAATTTGAAAATCCACATTGCGGCTATTGGTAAAATACCGTAGATAAAACTTATCATTTGATCAAGCGGAAAAATATTCACCCGGGTTTCCCACAGTTTTAAACCAACACCTATATCTATGATAATTGTGTTTGTTACCATAGTGAATAAACCAACCGGCATCCAACGTCTGATCTCTTCCTTTTTCATAAAAAAGAGTGACAGCCATGGCAGAATCAGCATAGACCACACTATTACCTGATTAGTCATAAGCAACCTCCAATACCAATTTTTCTATACAATATTATGTGTGTATTTCAATATCCTATACTAATCTAAATATTAAAAACCTATCCAATTGCTGTGATATAAAGTACGTTTACAGCTTTGTAAAATAAATTTATCTTAGTACATCAGCACATGGACTGACCTGCGCTATTAAAGCATTGTAGATTGTTAAAAAAAATTTACAAGGACATGACATAGAAATTTATGTTGTAAAATGGTGGATTTATTAGGTAAATTTACTAATGTCTACTGGAATGATAGTATGCTATTCTGTTGTAAAAATTACCATATTTGTAAAGAAAATGTGCCTGTGCACCAAATATTTATGGATGCGTTCTTTAACGTTAAATTTGTATATTATAAGAGAGGTGATTGTATTGAAGTTAGAAATTGGTAAAATGATGGATCTAAGCAATACCGGTATTATTTTTGACATGGACGGTGTCATAATTGATACCTGCAGTCTTCATGAAAGTGCATGGTTTGCAGTTTCAAAATTGTTCGGGTTCTCCTGGAATAAAGCATGTAACTTTAAGAGAGATGTTTTTGGTACTTCCAGTACTGACTCTGCAATTATTTTATTTGGCAAGGACGTTCTTAATTACAATATGCATGAAGTATGCAGAAGAAAGGATGAATTTTATCAGGAAATACTCCATGAGGACATTTATAATATCGTAATACCCGGATTTATCCCTTTCTTTGAAAGACTTCTTTACCTGGAGATACCAGTGGCCCTTGCTACATCCTCAGTTAATTACGAAGCTGAATTTGTTCTTAAAAGCCTGGGAATTTACAAGCATTTTAAAGCTGTAATCGATGCTTCAAAGGTAAAAAATCCGAAACCGCACCCCGAGGTTTACCTGAGAGCCTGTGATGCTCTCGGAAAGCCGGCTGCCAATTGTATTGGCTTTGAGGATAGCCTGACAGGAATCCAGGCGCTTCAGCAGGCAGGAGTCAAATGTGTGGTGGTGGGTTCCACGTTAACCATGGAAAAGCTTAATAGCAGCGGAGTGAAATATGAAACATATATTGAGGACTTCAGTATGATTCCGCTAAACAATATAGTTAATGAAGACAGTAATGTTTTACTTGAGAGGTGATTAAATATGAATATGAACGCGGTTTTAGCAGAAAAAACCATAGACGGACTGAAATTTTATCCGGATTTGAAAACACGAGCCGGTATTATAGAACAATATATAAAGCAAATAAGGAATGTCTTGCGTGATCTATGCAGCAGCTCAATGGATGAAATAGAGGAATTTTCACGGGTATTGATCCGGGCCAGGGCATTGCATAATGAAATAATGTTTTTTGGCACCGAGCAGGACTACCATATAATAAATCATGCAAATGTTGATTTCCTTAAGATAAACAATCTAAGTGTCGTAACCATGGGTATCCCGGAAATTACAGCTTTTGGAAATGACTACCCCTTCCCGTACCAGCTTAAGGAGATTTTGGAGCGGAGGCACTTCGGAAAAAGAGATATATTGGTGGGTGTGCAGTTTGAAAAAGATAACAGGGTACTCCGGAAGGCTTTTGAATATAATTTTGAAAATGGCGGAATAAACGTACTGATTTCAAATAATAAAAAAATTCCGGAGTATACCGGAATCAATATTTTTATTAACTCGGATAATACACTTGTCGCAAGGGATACAGCACAAATTCTGCTTCATTTCTTATCTGCTAATCTGGCATTTAAAACTGATACCGAGTTTAAGGACCAGGGAGCCGAAGCATTTTCGGAATATTGCCAGCTGCTTTTAAGATCATTAAAGGGTCATTATTTTTCCAATAAAAATCTTGCCGGTATTTCAGCAGTCATAGAGAAAAAGCTCAGGGAAGGCAGTCGGATTTTTACTTTTGGAAATGGCGGGAGTGCCGCGATAGCGTCATTTGTTGCCGATGCACTCAGGGATTTGTCAGGTGACTCGGCTAACGGCTATACCAGAATATTTGATGTGACTTCATATGTTGGAAATGTTACAAAGAGCATAAATAATGGATATTTTAAAAACGATGCTTTTACCCGGATTATTAAAATTCTGGGAGTTAAAAACGGAGATTTGCTGCTTGGCATCAGTTCCAGCGGAAACTCCGAAAATATTTTACACCCGTTTGTAAATTTGGACGAGACTGTACGCGTAGGGATACTTGGATTTGAAAATGGCGGAGTCATCGGTACAAGCAATGCTGCAGATTCAATGGTTATTGTGATGGATGCCGGCGGCTTCAGGAGCTACCAGAGGGCTGAAGACGGTCAGAGGATCGCCATGAGTGCCATAATAAATACACTTTACGATATGGGGAGATTTAGTGATGGAAAATCGGCTTGAATACATAAAATATAAATTAAATGAGCTATACCGCAGTGATACTCCCAGCAGCAGAGAAATGACCGAAAAATCCAATATCAATATATGTGACGTTATAGATAATAATGATTTAAATGTAACAGAAGATATGTTATTTGAAGGATTGAACAGGCAGGAAATTCTTGACAGGGTAAGGCAGCTGGAAACTGTTTTTTACAAAAACGGCAACCGGTATAAAAAAGTGAAATCTGCCATGCTGTTAAGCCGTTTGTATAATTACTACCTTCCCAATCAGGGGGAACTGTTGAATATAGGAACTATTCCATATCCAGCTGTAAAAGCAATTGAAAACCAGAAATTCGATGAGGCGCTGTACATTCTGAATGAACGGGAACGGGCAGAGAGCGATAATTTCCTTTCGGAGGCAATGATGAAGGCACTGGGACTGGCATACTGGAGTAAAGCCTTTAATCTGATTGAAGAACAGGTACAACACTGCATCTCAAAAAGATATCCTGATTTGTTTCTTCCGGAATCCATTTATGACTACAAACTAAGGAATCCCGCGTATTATTCCGGGCAGGTTGAACTTGTTACCGTGCCGGTTAGGATTGAGCAAACCAGCTGCGTCGGTTCGGATATATTCTACCTGGCAATGGACAGGCCCCATAGAGCAAGATGTATAAACATTTCGGTAAACCTTTTAAATCCATCCTCCGGTAAAATGGAACCACCCATCAGTGTTATGGTAAGGCCGGTAAAAGAAAAGGGTATCAGACTGACATCAATAGACCTGAAGTGTACCAAGCTGATAACCGACGCCGAAGATCTGTTTAATATGAGAAATGATGATCTGTCGCTGCTGAAAGCTGCTGTTGTGGCATCAGGAATTATACCTCCCGCCATAAATAAAAGCGGGGGAGAAAATTCAGTCCTGGAGATCCTGGAGAAATTTTTTAGTGAAAATAAAATGTTCCAGGGGTTTGAGGTCATCTCAAGGGTGATGGAAATACCAAGAGGTTCGGGTCTTGCAGTAAGCACAAATCTGCTGGCAGGTTTAATATTGGCGCTGCTGAGGTTTTCCGGACAGCTGCCCTGCGGAAATGCCGGAGTGACCGATAAGGACAAAATGGATGTGGCCGCAAGATGTATATATGGGGAATGGCTTGGAGGAAGCGGAGGCGGTTGGCAGGATTACGGGGGATTGTGGGGCGGCTTTAAAATAATTACAGGGCAGCAGGCAGATAAAGAACTGGATCCTGACAGTCCGGGTTCACTACTGCCGGCATATAAAAAAATTGAAATAGCCGAACAGTCGGTTGAAAAAATGCTGAAGTCGCTGGTACTCGTAAATGGAGGGACAGGACAGGATGTGGGCCCGGTGCTTAGAATGATCACTGAGCAATATGCGGTTAAAGACAGGACAGCCTGGGAAGCAAGACTGAGGACTGAAAACAGGTACGAACAGATATTTGGTGCATTAGTGTCAGGAGACATAAAAGCTATCGGTAATCTGGAAAATCAGGATTTTCAGGATAGGAAACTTATATCACCACTGTCGGATAATCTATATCATGAGGAAACCTATAAAGCCTTATCGGCAATATTTAAAGAGGATTTGTGGGGGTACGACTCCACCGGAGGAAGAGCTGGGGCAGGAGGGATTTATTTTGTAAACCCCGACAGGAGAAAAGAATTTAAAGATACATTCCTGATGGTTTCTCAAAGGGTTCAGGCTGAACTTGCAGGCCAGATACACTTTTCATCCGGACCCATGATATATAGCTTCGAGATAAACCGTGACGGTGTAAGGGCGGCAGAACTGGCCAGAGATCAAGCCGATGGTCTAATAGATATATGGGCTGCAGCGAAGCCACGGGAAAGTCTTGAAAATGTCAGTGACGCTGAAAGAATCCGACAGATTAAAAAGGAATGCACCTACGACCGGGAATTTTTTGAGGAACTGCAAAAGCAGTACATGAGCGGTAAAATATCCATCCAAAACAATATCAGGGGCAGTGCCGATGAGATCAGCAATATCCGTATGGGACGGCCCGGTTCAAATATGTGTGAAATGCCGGATATAGGAAAGGATGAATATGACCGGCTCTTCAGTGACGGCATTAAAATCCTGAAAGAGCCATTGGCCTACGTAATTTTAAACGGCGGGGAAAGTACAAGATTCGGGGTAAAGACCATCAGGGGATTAAATCCTGCGTTTAATTCCGGCGGGAGGTATTGTTCGTTGATTGAACTTAAAATGAGGCATGTAGCTTTTATGCATGAAAAATTCGGCAGTTCAATACTCCCGGTGTTTGTCAACAGCTTTTTTACCAATGAAAACACAATGAGAGTTCTCGGACAGAATAACTTTTTCGGAGTAGACGAAGGTGATGTGTACAATTGCATGCATCAGGTTATTCACAGGGTATATCCAAAAGCCGCTGATTTGGTTTACTGGCATGAAACGCTCAGGGAGAAGGGTTTGACCGATAAGGAAGAGGAGCTTGCCCGACAGTCGCTGAGGTTTATGACAGAGTGGGCTAAACTGAAAGGGGAAGGGAATATATTTCGGCCTGAAGGCAGAAACAAGCTGTATACTTTGGTTTCACCCGGACATTATTACTCCTTTATGTCTATTGTTTCAAGCTATACGTTAGGTTTATTGATTGAACGGGGGGTAAAAAGAATCATGGTAGCAAGCAATGACAACCTGCTTGCTACTGTTAATCCAGCTATACTTGCATTTCACAAAAGCAAGGGAAATGGTGCCACCGTCGAAGTTGTGCCCAGACTTTTTGACAGAGGGGGTGCCCCTGTTGAAATCGGAGGTAAAACAGTAATTCTTGAGGATTTCTCCTTCCCCGATCAAGAGACGTTGTGGAATGTGCCGTTCTTTAATCCCATTTCAAGCTGGATTGATGTAGACAAACTACTGGAGCTTGCAGAATTGAAACCGGGCGATCTGGTGGAAGCAGCACATGGCAACGGCGATAAACGTAAAATATGTGACAGTGCAGTCAAACGGCTTGGAGAAAAAATTCAAACCTATGCTGTATTGAAGCAGATAGCCGAGGATATGGGCAGCGGGATTGTCTATACCTATCCGGTTATCCAGTTTGAAAAGCTGTTCGGAGACATGGTAGGACTGCTGGATCCGATGTTTTTGCTGGTTCCAAAGGCCCTGAGACACACACAGATGAAATCTGTGGAGCATATATACCAGATACTTGTGGACAGGGCATTGGAAATACTTGAACCGCAGATACATTTGTAAGCCTCATTTGTATAGGGACTGCCTTAATTAAAAAGCCTCTGTGCAAAATAAATACTGCAAATGGAGGGAAAATATTATGAAAACCTCACAGAAATTCGTATATTTGCTGTTAAACTCTGTAATGGTCAGAAACCTTGTACTGAGAACGGTAATTAATAGAATTGTTGATAACATCAATATTTGTAAAGCCCTTTTGGGATTTTCCCCGGGTTTTGCAGGTCAAACGCGTTTGTCTTACAGGGCCGGTTATTTCATATTAAACGGTTACAATAAAGTTAAAATAACCAATAAGGGAATTTTCACCGGAGAAATTCTTTTAGAAAATATAAATTATCCTGTAAAGGATTTTATTCCGGCTGAAGGAATTGATATTCATAACGAGAATATAGCAGAAATAAAAAAAGATATCCGCAACGCCGTAATAAGGAAAGATGCATCAATAAGCAAGAAGTACTTCAGGTTGAGGGGGCTTTCCAAACTGGTGATGTTTGGGACGCTTGCAGCTATTTTGGTTTCAGTTTACCGGTTACTTACCGACAGTTACAATGGCTCCGGTCTGCGCGAGGTATTAAATATACTGTGGCTGCTGCCCAATATTTATTTTTTTACCCAGACCGTACTGTTTTACTTTTCCAGACTGAAGCATTTTTCTTTAAAATACAATTTTGAGGAGGCCGGTGCTGAAGAAATATATAAATTGGAACAGGCAGAAGATCAGCCTTATGTTATTGCAGTAGTACCCACATACATGGAAGAGCCTGAACTGCTGAAACGGACTTTATATAGTCTGTGCCTTCAGAAATACAAGAATATGAAGGTTGTCTTATTACTTGGAAATGATGTTTACTCCAGGGACAGCAGGCAAATTGAAAATACCGGGTCATCGCGAAGAATGGTTGCAAAAATCAGGCTTGAACAGAGGAGCCGTAAAAATACCATAAGAAGAAGCTACAAACACTTTAAATCAGTAAATTTATCTGATATGGATGTAATAAAAAAGGAGCTTGCGTCAATAAAAGAGCTTTACAACATGGTAGCTGTGTGGTTGTACAAACTTTCATGGGAATTCAAAACCTCTGAAACAAAGTATCCCACAGATAGTTACCTGATTAAGCATTCACTGATTCCTCAGTATGTATATTATAAAAGAAAGTCGGCAGGCTGTGGGAAAATAATATCCGGTTTATGTGAAACAAGCTATTCTGTGAGTGTAGCAGAGGAGTATTCCAACAAGCTTGAAGAATTTTACAAAGAGCTTAATAAAATTTTTAGCATAAATATTGAAGTGTTTATGAGGACCAAATACGGCAATCTGGAGCAGCAAAAGACAAAAGCGGGTAATTTGACTGCTTATAGTTCTATTCTGGGAGGTACATGGAGTGTTAAGAAGAATAAATCGGGAAAAAGTGAACTTGTAGCCTCGGAAAAAGGAAAGTACGTTATGCCTCCGAAATATTTTGCTTCTTTTGATTGTGATACCGTAGTAAAACCAGAATATATAATAAGGAAAGTCTCGTTTCTGGAAAGAAAAGAAAACGCTTCGGTAGGACTGATACAATCACCATATATTGTTCCTGCCCCGGAAGTATCAAATGTCGCATCAGCATCAGGCACGCAATCATATTGGTTTTTACCCGTATCTGTGGGAATAAGTACCGTGAAAAGTGCATTTTGGCTTGGATATAACGGATTAATAAGGTTTGAGGCTGTCCGGAAGATTAAGACTTTTCTGGCTGAAACCATTATTGAAGATACTGAAAACAGCCTGAAAATAAGGAAAGCCGGATATACCATATTCACTTCACCCGAAGAACAATGCATTACTTTCAGTCCTGTAAACATCAAATCGCTGAGGGTTCAAAGAATACGATGGTCATGCGGAGGGTTTAATCTTCTGAAAATTTTGCTCGGCAGCATGAGAAATAAGACCTCAGGTTTGAACTCCTTAAAGGAAAAGCTGTTATGTATAAATTACATAACAGGACTGAACACCCTGCCGCTGGCGGTTTCCATAATGTATCTGCTGCAGTCGCCGCTGCATAACCAGTATTATTTTATTGAAACCATACCGTTTCTTTTATACCTGCTTTCCTATGCCGTACTGATGAAATCTTTTACTAAATATAAACTGCCTCATATACTCGATGGACTTTCGGTAGGCATATTTATGAATTTTTACCATCTGGCAGGTACCGGCAAATCCATAAAAGATCTTTTCCGCATACAGAAAAATCCGATTTTTAAATCAACTCCGAGAGGGAAAAACGTATCAGAGCATAAGCTTAGTTTTATTGAGGTTTTAGGAGTGTCCTTGTTTGCAGCATGGATGGGCTTTCGGTTTATCAACCAATTAATATATAAGGCATACTATGATATTTTTCCTTTTCTACAGCTTTCACTTCTGGTTTACGGGTTAATCAGATTTCTTGGTCAGGATTTGGGTATTTCAGCAGAAGAAAAAAAGAGAGCGCAAAACAGCATATATATGGAGATACGGTCATGAGAAAACAAAATGAACTATTTTTTACGGGTTCCAGAAGGTTCACAATAATATTGGGAGCCGGTATGCTGCTCTCCGTCTTTTTGATTTTTATGAATTACAAAATGATGGAGGTATCAAAATTCAGTGTGTCATACTCCTATGAGCAGGCAAAAAGACTTGGCAGGGGAATAAATATGGGGAACTTCTTGGAGGCTCCTAATGAGGGCGAATGGGGAATCACTCTAAAGGAGGAGTATTTCGATATTATAAAAAAGGCTCATTTCGATACCATCAGGGTACCGATTAAATGGTCTGCACATGCAGCCCTGGAAAAGCCATTTAAAATTGATGAGGCTTTTTTCGAAAGAATTGATTGGGTAATTGCAAACGCGAAGAAATATGGATTAAACATTGTTATCAGTTTCAATAACTATAATGAAATGTATTCCGATCCTGATAAAAATTCCGCCAGGCTGACAGGTATATGGGCTCAGATTGCATCGAGATACAGGCTGAGCGATTCATCTGTTTATTATGAAATTCTGAATGAACCCCATGAGGCACTTAACGGGGATAAATGGAACAGCGTATTAAGGGATACCATTAAAGCCATAAGAAAAACCGATACCTATCGTACCTTGATAGTATCAGGTGATCTGTGGGGGAGTGCGTACGGCTTGAGTAATTTAAAACTGCCCGATGCTGAAGAGAACCTGATATGTACTTTCCATACCTACACACCAATGATATTTACACATCAGGGTGTAACATATGCAGAAAAGGAGCATGCCTATATCAAAGATATTGTCTGGCCCGGCCCTCCCGGGAGAAAAGCTGTACTTCCAAAGGAGCTGGAGAATAATGCAGAAATAAAACAATGGTTTGATGGTTATAATTCACTGCCGCTGATGGAAAATCCCGGCGGGCCTTCACCTGTCCTGTGGGAACTTGATTTTGCTGCCAACTGGTCCAAGACAAACAATAGACCAGTATGGTTAGGTGAATTCGGGGTTACTACAAACGCAGATATGACTTCACGGATCAATTGGCTGAAATTTATATCAACGGAATGCAAAAAAAGAGAAATTACATGGGCCTACTGGGATTTCTGCGCTTCATGTGCTGCATATGACCTGAAGAGTAACCAATGGTATGAAGATATATTGGATGCACTGATATACTAGTGTTAATTTCCGGGAGGGCGAAAAGTTATGGCTGATAAATTATGGAGTTTAAAGGAAAAAGACGACCTATTCATACAAAGTGCCAGGAAAATGCTTCAAGAGGCAAAAGAACCGGCTGATGGGAGTAAAGCGCATAAAAAAATTGTCAAATAATCTTACCGGTGCCGACGGTTTGCGTGCAATTCTCTTTCAGCTGATGATTTCAATTATATTAATTGCCACACCGTTTTCCAACTTTTTTGGAAAACTTATGGACAACAGTTTTCTGAAATTTACGGCAAAAATATCCTTTGGTCTTTATATATGGCACTACCTGATAATAATTATTCTGCAGAATGTATGGGTGAGTGATTACTATTATATGGGTGTAAGTAATTTTAAAGACTGGTTGCTGACTTCTTTGGCAGTAGCAGGTATATCCTGTATAATAGCATTGCTGTCCCGCAGATTTATTGAAAAACCATTTATGGAATGGGCCCATCGAAAAGACTTCAAGATAGAGAGAAGTACACTGGATGCTTTGTTCAATCAGTTCAATTAATTATATCGGCAATAGCTTAAAAAGGGTTTTACCCTTGAGTTACCGGATATACATACCAACTTCAATAAATGAATTTCTCAAAAAGTACATACCTGAAACTTGTATGGTTCATCACAAGTATTTAAGCTGTAGCAGAACAATCAACATCCTGTCCCGGGTTGCTGTTCAAATAAGCCTCCTGCCGATTTGCCAGCTAAAACACTTGTATTTTGCCTACAATTTCAGGCATGTACTTTTTATAGAGCTTCCCATTTATCGAAGTTGTACTCGCGCACAATATCAGTATTCCATTATTTACAATTATCTCATTTTAAGACATCCCTTTTGTGACCTAATGAACTAATTAACCGGCAGCGAAATAATTTCGCCCAGCAAATACCTTTTAATCACTGCCAGGTCAAGAGCATCCACACTACTGTCCCTGTTTACATCGGCCAGCCTCATTCCGTCCTGCGAAGGGAAGGTGCTTATCTGACCCGTTAGATACTGTTTGACAAGTGCAAAGTCAATGGCATCTACAGTGCCGTCACCGTTAACGTCACCGTAAATTCCCGGATTTGAACTGCTTCCGCCAACAAAGGTTGTAACTGAGTTTGCGGCCAGATTACCGGTAAAGCTGGAGCCGCTGACCGGTATTTTTGTTCCTTCAGCTAAATTTTGGGTTGCCGAGGTGACATACGGTGTCACAGATGAGGGTGAAAAACCGTTTAAAGCATATGTAACGGATTGGCCTGCGGAACTGTTATTTATGGCAACTATTGCAAAATTGCCTGTAGAGGGATCTTTGTATGCGGTCACATATACACCTGATACCGGATTGACCGTAGCAGAAATTCTCTGCCAGCCCGGTCTTATAAATCTTGCATATTGTCCGATGGTATAAAGTCTTTTAGCAACCTTATAGGTTTTGGAATTCATATCCATCTGTATAAGGCCTTCTCCGTTGTATGTTTTATAACATGCGCCCCACCAGTAATTCCACGCATTTCCCTGAGTTATGGTCATAAAATCATGAATTTCCCTGGACCATTTCAAGCCATCTGTAATTGTAATATCATTGCCGTTCATATCAGATATTTCGGTCTGCCAGATTCCTTTCCCCTTTGCCTTTGTAGTGGGAAACGGTACATAGGTTGAACCGTAATTATGACACCCTACGATATCTGTTCTTGTAACTGCGACAGGATCGTTCAGGCTGTCTATTGCAAGTGCTTCCGAGCATGTCATTTTTTCACCCACAATAACTTTTGAAGTTATGCCCTCCCTGTCAAAAGTAGGTACAAGGTAATTGCTCATAAATGTCTTAAACTGAGCTGCCGTCCACGTACATGAAGAATAGGCTGTTTCCAGGTCGGGCTCGTTTGATATTCCTATATGTGTAATGTCAATTCCGAACTTTGATTTGTAGTTTTTAATGTGTTCAGCCAAATAGGTGGCATAAGCCTGGTACTTATCCGTTTTAAGTGATCCGCGTGCTACCGAACCGGTGGTTTTCATCCAGGCCGGCGGGCTCCATACGGTATAAAGTATGTTTTTTATACCATAGGTTGACTGGAGGGCTTTGATCATGGGTATCTGATCGTCATTTGAAGCTGTCCAGTCCCAGGTTGTTTCCGAAGGCTGCATTGTCTTGTTGGGCCCGTCGGTTGCATTTCCCCAGGTTCCGCCATCACCGAGTATTGAACGGAAGATGGAAAAACCCGCTCCATTGGTTGTTGAGAACAACAGATCATAGATTTCCTTTTGTTTTGTTTCTCCCAAGAGTGCAATATTATTTGATTGATGAAAAGCTTCCGATACACCAAATCCATCAATGGTTTGGTATGCAGTATTCCAGTCAACGGTAACTGCTGACGCTGCATACATATGGGCAGGCAGAGCTATTGACAGCAAAAGTGTCAATACCATTGCCATACCCGTGAAACGAAGCATTTTTTTCATGGTAATACCCTCCTGTTTCATAATATTATTAAACATATTATACCATAAATTACCAAAAAATATATAAATATACAAAAGATTAAATTAATTCACCAGATTTCTACAAAAGCGGCAGGTATCTTATTGATACAAAAGTATTTAAAACTAACTTTGTAGCTTTTGGTGATTCAATAATAATGTTTTTTATGATATAAAGGAAATATTATATAATCAATGAAATATGATTCCCGTTTCTATAGGCGATAAAACCATGGGAAAGAAGAGGAACTGTAAATGTGGAAAAAAATTATTCTGATTTTTTTCATTATCTTTATACCTGCAGTATCTTCCTCAGGCTGTAGCAACTTCAGTAAAGATAAGCCTTCAGACAATAAAAATACCGTAATAGCGGTCAGTGTGATCGGAGAGACTCATGACTGGCCTATTGGTGTATCCTGGTATGCTGAAGAGGAAGTGAGGGATATAGCAGAAGAAAATGGCTGGAGCTATGAGTTTGAGGTGGCCGCAGATGCCAATGAGCAGTCCGGTCAGATCATCAATTTGATTAATAAAAAAGTAAATTGCATCATAATGCTGCCCATGGATGGCGCATCACTGAAAACTGCGGCCATGGCAGTGCAGGACGCAGGAATACCTCTGGTTATTTTCGACAGGGAAATACCGGACTTTGCTCCTTCTGCCACAGTCAAGGGTGATAATGCGGGGATAGGAATAGAAACTGCAGATATTTTTAACGGTATGTTTCCAGACGGAACAAAGGTATTGGAAGTGATGGGCGACACGTCAACAGTTCCGCAGCAGCGGACGGACGGCTATGATGAAACCATTCACGACAATTTTACAAAGGAACAGGTTGGCTATACCGGATGGCGGCGCGATGACTCAAGAAAACTGTTTGAAGACTGGGTAGACAGGCACAGCCAGCAAGAAATTGACCGGGTGGGAGCTATTTTTACACATGATGATGAAATCGCACTGGGTATATTGGATGCGTTGGATTCCTACAAGGCAGATAAAAATTTCAGAAAGACCTTTGACAGGCTAAAGGTTATTGCCGGCTCGGCAGGCTCACAGGAAATGTATAGAAGAATCAGGAGCGAGGAAAAGTACACGATCTTTTCCCTCACATATTCTCCGACAATGGTCAAAAAGGCAATCAGGGTAGGCGAGAGCATCATAAAGGGTGAGGAATATGAAGAGATGACCATCATTCCCACCGAAGAAGTAACAAAACGTAATGTTGAAAAATATATAAATGTCAATTCACCATACTAAGGATGATTAAATAATGTATAAATTAATTGTTGTCGATGATGAAAAAGCCATAAGAAGGGGTATATGCAATTACATTGATTGGGGAAGCCTTGGCTTTGAGGTCACTGCTTCCTTTGAGGACGGAAAAGAGACCATAGAATATATTGAAAGCCATGATGTGGATGTTGTTTTGACAGATATCGAAATGGCCCAGGTGTCCGGGCTGGAGCTTGCAAAGTACATACATGACAGGCAGTTGCCTCCAAAGGCTGTGATTATAAGCGGATATAAGGAATTTGAATATGCCCGTAAGGCCGTGGAGTACGGAGTAGAGCACTATTTATTAAAACCCATAAAAATGGAAGAGGTAACGGAGGTATTTACAAAGATAAAAAAAGACCTGGATAAGAAAAGAGAGAATGGGTACAGGCTGATAACCGAACAAAGGAATTTTGAAGAGCTGCTTCCCGAGCTCAGGGAACAGTTCTGGATAAGCCTGCTGGTGGGAGGCCCCCGTACAAAAGAAAAACTCATAAAACGTAAGAAGCTGCTTAAACTGGATATGGATGTGGAGCTGCCATGCGGTATTCTGGACATTAAATTATCGGGTAAGGATGAAGAGCTTTTACCGTATTACCGGAGTGAAAATTATCATAATCTTATCAATAATATATTCGGGGGCATAAGCGATGAAATTCAATGCTATCCAACCTTCCTTTCGGCAGATATCCTTAAAATTATTGTCACTGCCTGCCGGAATGAACCGGCCGATATATTTAATGACAGACTGAAAATTCAGATTGATGAGAAATGCCAGTCAGCATACTATCTGTTGAAATTAAAATTTGATATTAAGATTGAAAGAATATTTAAAAACCTCATGGAAATGACGGAATACAACTGCAGGCTATCCTCCTGGGCAGAATCGGAACAAAGCCCGGATTCCAAATTAATGTCTGAGGATTATGAACAGTTGATACAAAAGTATAAATTGCTTATGGGTATCATAAATGACGGTGATTTTGAAGAGCTGGACAATATGATTGATAATATATTTCTGGAATTCAGGAATCTTCCTGTGGATCAGGTGAAACAGATATGCATTGATATGTTTTCCATGCTTTCAAGTAAATTTGTAAAGATGGGAATTGATTTCTGGAAGGATATGAATAAAACCGTCAGTTACCAGCAGATCATGGAAGCTGAAAATTTAAGGGACCTTAAAACAAGATGCCAGAACATGCTGGGAGCCACCATTGATATTGTAAGAAACAAGCAAAATGCCGGTTCCAGAAGTATTGTGGAGCAATCGAAATTATATATAAAAAACCATATTGGAGAGGAATTATCCCTGGAAGGTATTGCAGACAGGTTCTTTCTCAACCAGACATATTTCAGCAGGCTTTTTAAACAGTATACCGGGACTACCTTTACCGATTATCTGATAGAACAGAGAATGGAAAAAGCGAAGGAGCTGCTTTCACTTGGCAAATTCAAGGTCTATGAGGTCAGTCAGATGATCGGGTACAGAAGTGAAAAATATTTCTTCCGCATTTTTAAGCAGTATGCCGGCTGTTCGCCCGCAGAATACTTTAGAGGCAGGAGTTTGAATGATGAAAGATAAGCAGAACAACAAACTGTCCGGCAGTCCCAAGAACATGATTTTAAAGTACATACATGACTACCGTTTCAACAGCATATTCGTAAAAAGCTTTGCGATTATCCTGGTTTTGCTGGTTTTTACATTTACCGTAATAATGTTTGCGGTATCGAACAAAATGAACGGTATTATCACCAGGGAGGTTGGCAGCATGAGTGTCAATTCCCTTGGGAAAACCAGAGACCGTGTTGATGTGGTCATGGAAGAGGCTGTTCAAATTTCGGGGCAGCTTTCTCTGGATGATGACATAAAAAAGTTTCTGCTGCCTGACACAAAGGATTTATTCGGCAGAAACCAGACTGCGAGGGTTAAAGCCAAGATCGAGATGTATTCGGGGGTATTCAATTATATCGATACTATATATGTATATTCCAACAAGAGCAGATATATCGTTTCAAACGAAGGAGGAGGAAAGCTCAGTGAATTTGATGATATTACCTGGCTGGACAATCTGACCGAACGGGAATATGAGCCTGCCAGAATGATAAGCAGGGTAAAACGGAACTCCTATCCATATCTTATTTCTTATATACAGCCTCTCCGCCTGACTCAGATGCAGTTCCTGGGAGGCATAATTGTAAACATTGATGTCAGCAAGATGAAAGAACTGATAGTATCAAATATCAAGGATTCAAGGGAGACATTGACTATTGTCGACAACCGGAATAATATACTGTTCAGTTCCAATGAAAAGCATATTATGAAAAAAATCGACAAGGTGGATTATTACAAAGATATTAAATATCAGGACATTGACGGTTACCGGATAATTCATGCTGGTGACCAGGAATTACTGGTGACGGTGGCATCCTCCAACGAATTTAACTGGAAGTATATATCCACCGTACCGTTAAATGCCTATGATGAATACAACAAAAGCACCAGAGGCTTTTATTTTAAACTGTTTCTGGCCTGTATTTTCATTTCCATAGTAGCCTCGTTTATTATTGCACTATATTGCTATACTCCCGTAAAAAATATTCTGAATTTGTTAAAGCACCCGGACATATATGAGGAGAGCTATTCGGTGGATATAGGACTCAGAAAGGATGAAACCCATGAAATAGCACTCAATATAGTAAGAAACCTGTATTCCAACAAGCAGATGCAGGCAGAGATGAAAACCTACACAAATATCATCAACAAGGCTCAGCTGACTGCACTGCAGGCACAGATCAGCCCTCATTTCCTTTATAATACGCTGGAAAATATTCGGTGGAGGGCAATGGAAATCTGCAAGGGGGACAACGAGGTATCACAGATAATACTAAACCTGTCCGAAATGCTCAGAATCAGTCTTGAAAGCGATCAGCAGCTGGTCACTATAGAGGAGGAAATCAAAAATACAAAACTATATATAAAAATACTTCAGCTGCGGTATGAGGACAAGCTTCAGGTCC
>JAEVZU010000195.1 GCA_023392075.1 Bacillota bacterium
GATCAATCCAGTTGTTCATAAGAAATCATCAATACAGATTTAGTATTATCAGTTACTTTATAATTATCACTTGTTTTATTTCCTATAATCCAAATAATCTCCTTATTTATTGCAATTAATGGAAAACTGTCACGCACGTTCTTTGGAATTTTTACATCAATAAAGTATTCTTTCAGTTTTTTTGTACCATTCGCTTTAAGTGGCTTGAAAATATCACCATCACGTCTGTTTCTTACCACCAGTTGAAAATCCTTGTTTATGTCAAGTTTATATTTAATCTTTTCAAAGTCGAAAAATTCTTTATTGATTCTCTTTTGACGGCCGATGAAGGTTTTGCACTGTTCAGTGGTATTAAAATACAATATTTCACAGTTAATTATACTATTAAATATATTAATTTCAGTATTGCCGGGCAGGTTCAGGCAGTACTCAAATTTTTCGGTCTTTTCATCGGTCTGCTTTTGTATGACTATGGAGTTATAGGACCTAACAGCCCTATAGCCCAGCGGCAAATCCAAACCGGCACCTGTACGTCCGCTTGAGACAAGCTGTATCAGCTTTTCCACATGTACATACTCAAGTCCGGTTACAATTCCGCTGACATCAATAAATGCCTGTCTCAAAACCCGGCTGGCAACGGCCCTGTGTAGTTGGGCAAGTTCTTTCAAATCCAGTTCTATGAAAGACTCCCTTTTAACCAGCAATGCTTTTTCATAGTATAATTCAGAATTATATCGTAAAAAATCCTCGTCTGCCACTATAATTTTTGATAAACGCAATAAATTTTCAGTAATGTCGGCTCCCGCAGCCTTATTTATTTCGGGCAAAACATTTAGCCGTATGCGGTTTCTGAAATAATCGGTGTGGAGATTTGAGCTGTCGGTAATTGCTTTAAGGCCGTTACTTGTAACATACTCTTCGATCTGCGCTCTGTCGGCGTCCAGCAGAGGCCTGATTATATTATCCCTTTTGTATTCAATCCCCTTAAGGCCTTCGGGACCGGTTCCACGGAATATTCTCATAAGCAGAGTTTCTGCCTGATCATTTCTGGAATGGGCTACGGCTATTTTATCTGCCGATTTTTCGGCGGCTATCCTGTTAAAGGTTTCATACCTGGCATTTCTGCCTGCTTCCTCCAGGGAAATTTTTTCATTCCTGGCCTTTTGGGCAATATCAATTCTGACTGCCGTCGCAGCAAGGCCCAGCCCGGCGCAAAAAGCCAGAACAAACTCCTCGTCACGCATGGCCTCCCGGCCCCGCAGCATGTGGTTTATATGAACAGGGTAAAGTTTCAGAGAGAATTCCTCCGATATGCAATACAGAATATGGAGAAGGCATACTGAGTCATATCCCCCGGATATGCCCATCACAATACCATCTCCATAGTTAATAAGTTCATTCTTTTTAATTGTATCTAAAACCTGTTGTTTCAGCATTATTAATCCTCTTGTTAAGGAATGTAAAAAATCAAAATCTAATAGTCTGTCGCAGTGACTCGACCATCCGGGTCTCGCATGCTGCTTAAATTGACCTCCTGTCAATTTGACAGCAAGATACTTGTTTTTCACCTACAGATTTCAGCAAGTACTTTTATCGTGCGAATCTATTAGCTTGAAGTTGTACTCGCGTAACTGTATAATCAACATAACTGCGTAACTGTATGGTTGAACAACAATTTAGCTGGCACTACGAATTAAACCTGTCAATATGCGTTTTAGATGTTACAGACTACTAGTTATTATCTGAATTTCTCCAGATTGGCAAATTTGGTGTACTGCCCAAGCCATACCAGTTCCACCGTGCCGGTTGAACCACTTCTGTGCTTGGCGAGAATAACCTCCGCAATGTTTTTCTTTTCGGTATCGGGATTATAATAGTCATCCCTGTACAAAAACATAACGATATCCGCATCCTGCTCTATTGCTCCCGATTCTCTCAAATCACTGAGAATAGGTCTGTGATCTGTTCTGGTCTCAGCAGCACGGCTCAGCTGTGACAGACATATGACCGGGACATTTATTTCTTTGGCAAGAATTTTCAATGAACGTGATATTTCAGATATTTCCTGCTGTCTGTTCTCACTCCTTGATTTGCTTCCCGACATAAGCTGCAGATAGTCTATCACTACAAGGCCCAAATTATGCTCAAGCTTCATTCTCCTGCATTTTGCCCTTATTTCTGTTATTGAAATACCTGGAGTATCATCAATAAATATCGGTGCCTCGGACAGCGGCCCCAAAGCTTTGGCAACCTTCTGCCAGTCATTGTCCTCAAGCTGTCCCGTCTTCATTTTATTACTGTCCACCATAGCCTCACTGCAGAGCATTCTGTTTACCAGCTGCTCCTTGGACATTTCCAGGCTGAACAATGCAACCGGAACCCCGCTGTGAACTGCTGCATTCTGAGCCAGATTCAAGGCAAAGGCGGTCTTCCCCATGGCAGGTCTGGCCGCTATCAAAACCAGGTCTGAGTTGTGCATCCCCGAGGTTTTAAAATCCAGGTCGACAAAGCCTGTAGGGATCCCGGTTATGTGACCCTTGTTATTATATAATTCCTCCAGCTTGTTAAAGGTATCGACAAGAACATCCTTAATGGGAACAAACCCCTGGGAGCTTCTTTTCTGAAGAATATCAAATATGTTTTGTTCGGCCTTGTCCAGTATGAAAGAGACCTCTTCCGATGCATTAAACCCCAGGTCCACTATGTCGGAGGATGCCTTTATCAGCTTTCTCAGGAGAGACTTCTCTTCAACAATTTTTGCGTAATGTTTGACATTTGCCGTTGTGGGCACGTCCGTTGCGATGTTTGTCAGATATTCCAGCCCGCCCACCAGCTCCAGCTTGCCATGAAGCCTTAGACGTTCGGAAACGGTTATGAGATCTATGGGCTGAGCCTTGTCAAACAGTTCTATAATTACATCATATATTTCCTTGTGGTCTGGTCTGTAGAAATCCTCCGGCTTAAGAACTTCCATTACGACAGGAATTACTTCCTTGTCTATCAGCATAGATCCTATAACTGACTGTTCAGCCTCTATGCTCTGAGGAGGAATTCTGCCAAGAGCTCCTAAATCCATGTCATTTCCCCATTCTTCCCCGGCAGTTTTACAGGCTTTCTATTTTTACCGTAAACTTTGAGCTTATTTCAGGATACAACTTTACTTCAGCTTCAAAAGTTCCTATGGATTTTATCGCATCAGGCATGACCAGCTTTTTCTTATCAATATCAAGTTTGTGCTGTGTCTTCAAGATTTCGGCAACATCCTTGCTGGTGATTGATCCGAATAATTTTCCGTTTTCACCGGCCTTGACCTTTATAGTTACAGTGATATTCTTTATCTTATTAGCCAGCTCTTTGGCCTGGGCTATTTCCTTTTCTTTTTTGTGGGCTTCAGCTTCCTTTTTGGTCTTCATTATATTCATGTTTGCGGCAGTTGCTTCCACTGCCAGTCCCTTCGGAAACAGGAAATTTCTCGCATATCCGTCACTGGCTTCCACCATCTGTTCCTTTTTACCCAGACCCTTAACATCTTCTTTTAAAATAACCTTCATATTGACCTCCCAAGCCATGTTATGGCTTTGAGCCGCATTGCGGCCAAAACTGTAATAAAATCTCTTTTCACTCCTCGTACGCTATAAGGCGAATAAAGGAATTGACAGCTACTCCTTGTTCAAACTGTCAATGTATTCATAAATTGCTGCTTTCAGACTTTCCTTGGCCTCCTGGATCGACACATTTTCGATCTGGGCCCCTGCAACGGTCATATGACCGCCTCCGCCCAGCTTTTCAAGAATCATCTGAACATTGATCTCACCGAGCGATCTTCCGCTGATGATTACCTCTCCCTCATGATAACTGAGAACAAAGGCGGCAACAAGTCCTGAAAGGCTCAATAGCTGATCCGCCGCCTGTGCTGCTATCAACTGTGCATTTTTTATATTGTTCGGACAAGTTGAGATCGCAATATTATCATACACTACTTCTGCATCTTTTACTATATTTGATATTGTAATATACGTTTTTAAATCGTTCTGGAAGAGCTGCTTGACCGAGACGGTATCTACTCCCTGTCTTCTCAGGTAAGAAGCTGCTTCAAAAGTTCTGACCCCTGTTTTGAATATAAAGTTTTTGGTATCTACCACTATTCCTGCATACAGAGCCTCGGTCTCAATATTTGTAAGCCTGATTTTCTCTTCAAGGTACTGCAGCAGTTCGGTAACCAGCTCGCAGGTTGAAGATGCATAGGTTTCCTGGTAGGAAAGCACTGCGTCCTGTATAAAGTCGGCCCCTCGCCTGTGATGGTCTATTATGACTATCTGATCGGTCATCCTGAGAAGCTCGGGTGTTTCGGTAAAGCTGGGCCGGTGTGTGTCAACAACTATAAGCAGGGTTTTCTTTGTTATAATATCAAGAGCTTCATTTCTGCCCACAAAAACATTGCTGTATTCAGGCTCCTTTGCAAGCTTGTTTAATACTGAATCAATATTTGCGTTTGAATGATTGAGCACTATATTTACGCGTTTGTCGCGGCTTTTAACTATTCTGTATATCCCCAATGCAGCACCCAGGCTGTCAATATCCGCATTTTCGTGTCCCATTATCAATACCGACGGCGCCTGGTCTATCAAGCCCCTCAATGCGTAAGCAATGACTCTCGCCTTGACCCTTGTCCGCTTCTCAAGCTCTCTGTTGCGGCCGCCGAAGAATCTGAAATTGTCGCCGTCCTTTATTACTACGTGGTCACCGCCCCGGCCCTGAGCAATGTCTATGCCGGCGTAGGCATTCTGAAGATTTTCAACAGTTGTGGGAGCATTTATGCCCATACCTATACTCAAGGTCACAGGTATTTTGTTCCCCAGATTGATCTCTTTTACGGTCTCAAGAATTTCAAATTTCTTTTCTTCCAGTTCCTTTAAATACTTAAAGGCATGGATGCACAAATATTTATCTCTTTCAAACTTCTTCAGGATACCGCCGGTATGACTTATCCAGCTGGTAATCTTCTTTTCTATCTCAGCCAGCATCTGAGGTCTTTTTGAGTCTTCAAGGCTCTGCATCAGATCGTCGTAGTTATCAATGACAATAACACCTACCGTATTTTTGTTGTCCTCAAACTTTTGCTTTTCATTTACAAGCTCAGTATTATCTACAAAGTAGAGCATCACGATAACGCTCTCCTTGTCGTTGTTGTCATCAACCTTTACAAGATTGCCCAATACGGAATAGCAGCGGTTGTTAATGGTTACATCCTTGGAAATATTTATACTGTCTCCCTCTGTTAGCTCGGGCCTTATTTCACTAATAAGATTTGATACCGTTTTCTGGAGAAAGTTATCATCCTCAAAAATGCCCTTGAAGGAGGAATTGTACCAGACAGTCGTCCCGTCAAGCTCAGCCAGCACCAAAGGCATGGGAAAGTTGAGCAGGGTATCTTTTGTGGCACAGTCGATGTTGAATGTGAGAGTTTCTATGTATTTGGTTATTTCCCTGTTCCTGATATGGTTTGATTTATAATTGTATATAACAAGAAAAATAAACAAAACAAATCCAGGTATAGCTACTAATGGATTTAATATAGTAATTATAACAATCAAAAATAAAATTACCCAAAGATAAAAACCTGCCTTTGGAATAAAAATACGTGATAGTTTTTTGTTATCCATTCAAAAATCTCCTCTTGCCGAACACACTTTTAGTGGTCTGTAACAGCTAAAATCATACATTGCCGGACAGTATACGTTTTGATTTACAAACCCACTAGGCCCCTTGTCTTCTTCCTCTCGAGCTGCTCAAATGCCTTGACAGCTCGGACAGATCCCCATAATATTTCTCCACATCATGGTTTTCGACAAGGCCAAGCCTTATCTTATTTTCGATCTTAGTTTCTATTGCTCTATAATTAATTCCAAATCTTTTTCCAAGAAGATAACAAATTAAAATTATATTGGCAAGAGTGTCTGAAATAGTGTCCGAAACCTCTTCTCTGACTCCATTCACCAGAGCCTTGAACAAGTTGGCCACATCTGTCAGAAGCTCACTTTTCAGCCAATCAATAATTTTAATATTTCTCGTAATATCCAGCTGATTATCAAATAAAGCCATATTAACCTCCATGAGCCACATTTATGACCATAAAATGTAAGATAACTTTTTACAGTACAAGTTAAACAATAGGTTTTGCATTAATAAAAGGTACTACTTTTGCATTTTATTATTTAACCGTTCCTAAATTATACCACTTCCAAGGTCTTTTGACTTCATTTCCCGACTATAACCCATGGTTTCAACTGAATTTTTTCGGTTTTGGAAAAACTATTGTTATATTTTACCCTCAAAGGCAGGATAAGAACCAATAAATTTGTAAAATGAGGTTTTCCTCTTTACCATTGTCAGGGCATCGTGTACATCCTGATCTTCAATATGCCCGTCAATATCAACAAAAAATATGTATTGCCCCAAAGCATTTTTTGAGGGTCTGGACTCAATCCTTGTCATATTTATATCCCACAGGCTGAATATATCCAATATCCTGTATAAGCTCCCCGGCTTGTTGTCGGTTGAAAACACAATAGATGTTTTGTCGGTACCGGTCTTTGCTTTTAAGGATCTGGCTATTATAACAAACCTGGTGTGGTTGTTTTCATTGTCCTGTATATTTTTCTCCAGTACCTCAAGTCCATAGATTTTTGCTGCGATCTTTGAGGTAATGGCTGCGCAGGTCCCATCGCCGTCAACAACCTTCTGTGCTGCCTTCGAAGTACTGTTTTCCTCCAGCTGGACAGCTCCCGGGAATTTTGTGTTCAGATAGTTTCTGCACTGGCCGAGCGGCTGCGGGTGAGACATTATTACCTTGATATCCTCCGGCTTTGTACTCCGCTTTGCCACAAGATTAAGGTTCACAGGTATGATATATTCATCAACGATGAACATGTCCTCTTCCTTTGCAAGTACATCCAGAGTCACATTAACAGCACCTTCAAGAGAATTTTCTATAGGAACTATCGCCTCGTCAACCTCTCCGTTCTTAAGTGCGTAAAGGACATCCCTTATGGATGAGTACTCCTTCGCTTCATATGATTTATTGTGCTTGAACCCGTATCCCTCAACAGCCTCGTGGGAGAAAGTTCCCTTAGGCCCTAAAAAACCTATGCTTTTATTCATGTATTGCAAATATCCATCCTTTACTTCAATTCCTTCAAATCCCTACTGTAATATATCACCTTATACAAAAACAGGCAAGCAAGAAATTTGCTTTGCAAATCCGCTTTGCGTACGCTCAAGCACTCTGCCATGCTTTGCAAATTCGCTCCGCTCAGTTTTTAGTGCTTATTTTTATATAGCGGGGGTAAAAATATCATATCACTCTTTGCCTGTTTTTCCAACAGAAATCAGGTAAATTCCAATAGGTTTGAAATGCACATACGGTTACTTGCTATTGCTTTATGCTAAAATTTCTGTCAAAATATAAAACATAAAGGAAGAACAGACGTTTGCTTTACTACCGAAATAACAGGAGGATAGTTATGAGTTTTAACGGCATTACCGGAGATGCACTCAGGTTTTTATTTGAAAATAGAATGAACAACAGCAAGGAATGGTATGACGCCCATAAGGACGATTATAAAAAATATGTATACAACCCGTTTAGTGAACTGATAAACGAACTTGCCCCAACAATGCTGGAAATAGACAGTCAGCTTATAACTGTTCCCTCCAAGCTTATATCCAGAGTCCGCAGGGATACCCGTTTTACCAAGGATAAAACCCTTTACAGAGATAATGTCTGGCTGGTGTTTCTCAGAGATAAATCCCAGATGTCCACTGCTCCCTGTTTCTGGTTTGGAGTAGATCAGAAGGGTTCCAGCTACGGAATAGGCTATTACGGTGCAGAACCTGCTTCAATGGCCAATATGCGTGATATGATAGTTAACAGGCATCCTGCTTTTGTCATGGCACAAAAATACTATGAAGCACAGGATAAATTCATACTTGGCGGGGAAATGTATAAAAGAACCAGGTTTCCAGACCAGCCGGAGAACTTAAGAACATGGCTGGACAGGAAAAATATTTATTTCGAGATTGTGCAGAATAACTTTGAGCTGGCCTTTTCAAAGGAGCTTCCTGAAGTATTGAAAAAAGGCTTCAAGGAGCTGAAGCCCATCTATGATTTTTTATGTGTGGTTGAATCGAGAATATAGGATGGCATGATATCAGAGGCTTTTTTAATGTAGCAAACGCAATGTATATGAAAATAATGATATAGTGCTCCCGTACAAACATCAATAAATGGCTTGCTCACGTCTAGCCTTCCACCAATATATTCAACACCTTGCTTTTCAGGTCTTTATCTGCTATCCACAACCTGCTGAGCCTCATGGTTTCACTGTATATACCTTCTTTTTTTATATCATTGACAAAGTAGGTTCTGGAACCCTTGCCGGAATTTTTATATTGTACCTTCAATCTGCAGCCTTTTATGTTTATATTAAAGGTAAACCCTTCAAAAGGAAGTCCTTCTGCCGGCTGCAGCCATATGCCTTCAAAATCCGGCTCTATTCCAACCACAAAACGTATAAGGGTCTTCAGTACCACATTGGAACTCCCCGTCTGCCAGTCCAGCATGGACTCTCCGTCTATTCCTTTTTCTTCATTAAATCCATATGAATTTGGCATTACATACGGTGAGCAGGATATGGTCCGGTGAGTGAAGGGAAACAGCTTGATCAACTGCTCCCAGGCATCTTTTGGCCGGCCCAGCTGAAATAGGGCCATAACCGCAAAAGCTGCCGCATGCACATAAACCGCCCCATTCTCCGCAGTACCCGCCGGAAGCTTGGGTATCCTGCCCACCCCGGGTGTATTTGGGCTGAAGGCATGATCAAAGGTTTTGAAACCGTATTTGGTATCCAACTCCCGGAATGAATCCAGGATGGTATTTTCCATATACCTGTCGGTTGAATTAAGGCCGCTCAGTACCCAGAAAGCGTTGGAGGTCAATCCGGTTCTCGAAACATGGCCGGGATCATCAAAGCTGCCTACAAAATAGGATCTCCTGTCTCCCCAGCCGTGAACTATTCTTTTTTGTCCGCAGTCATTACTTACTACTGCATATTTTTGCAGGTTCAAACGCAATTCCTCTGCCGCTTCTTTATAATACCGTATTTCTTCCATGTACTTATCGCCATCCAGATGCAAAAGCAGTCCGGCCATCTCATTCAGATTCTGATATACCTGAAGTGAAGCCATTACCGATACCCCGCTGCCATATTCCCTGTGTGGCTCAAGACTTACACCCAATCCGTCAAGCGCATCGTTCCAGTCACCGTATAACACTTTTATACAGCCGGTCTGATCCATATCACGGTTTGAAAGCAAAAAATCCATTATTTTTAGAAGATGTTCCAAAATACTATCTCTGCATTTACTTTTCCTTACCAGACTTTTTTTCTCATCAACTATCTCATAATAACCGCATACCTGGGAAAGAATGCCGGTGTCGCCGGTAAACTTTATATATGCGCTCATTGCCGATATAACCCAGACACCCTGGTCGATAAACAGTCTCAGGTCCATAACAGGAGGAACCTCCGGACTTGAGGGAAGTGTATACTGTCTGGGACAGCGTCCGTCTTCAAGTACAAATTCCATTGCCTCCAGCATCTTTTTGCGGACCTGCCCCGGCTGCCAGTAAACCAACCCTTCCAGCGCCTGGAATATGTCCCTTATTCCAATCAATGAGCCCGCCGAGAGCTGTACATATCCCTTTATAAGCGAACAGAACTCTACCTGGGTTTTTAAGTGTTCGAAGAAAGAGTTAAATATGCCTTCCCGGAGCAAAACCGTATTTGATCTACCTACCTTTAAAGTCAGATCTTCTCTATCTATAACCGATTGTCTGTGGAGCTCGCTCTCTGTCAAATCAATCCCGGCAGGTGTATATTGTCCGGACAGCAGGTGGTCGGCCTCATTCTCATTATGACAATGAACCATATAGCTCATTACCGCATCGTATCTTATGCTCCCGTTTCCCTGAATCCGCAAATGAATAATATCTGCTGCCGCCCCGGCCTCAGTGAAAGTGCAGATATGCTTTTTATTCCGGAAGCAGCCCTCAGCAAGAGCAGCCGGGGCATGGAGGCTGCTCCTGGAGCCTCCCGTATATTCATATCTGGAGGCTGTTTCCTCGTGTCTTATTAAGGCACTGTCCTCTGAAATATTTATGAATCTGCGGATAATACCGATATTTGCAACCGAGGTTGTTCTGCTTATATCCTCATTGACCTTTATTTTAAAGGAACCCAGGTCATTATTCCGGCTGCTGCCTTTAACATAACTTACTTCCCTGAACCAGCGGCTTTCGCCGTTCTCACTCAGGCTGTGGCTCAGGAAGGGGTTTATAAAACTCGATATATAGAACTCCTTATTTTCAGCTTCCGGATTCTCAATATATAACGTAAAATATAATTTCCTGTCCTTATCCGGAAAGATTCTCAGAGTAAATCTCATACCGTGGGTTTCAGTGATGTAATATGCACTGCTCCTGGAGAAAACCGTAAACTGTTCAAATTCACCCCCTTGAGGTGTAAGGCAGCCGGATACTGGCACAGATAAAAGAGATACGGGTTCATATGTTCCATTACCTTTTGGAAAGCCCGCAAAGAAAGCAACTTTGGGCTCCTGACCTTCATTTGCTCTCAGGAATACCGAAAACAGCCCCTCATTGCAATGCATGTAACCCGAAGCATAGGCCCAGAAATTAAAGCCATCCTTGCCGTAAGGATAACGGCAGTCTCCGTCATCCCTGGGAAGCGATAAAATGTCATCATCTATGATATATGTATTTCCGGGAAGGGAATGGTTTTCCTGCAATTTTGTATTGTTTTTTAAATCCCTGTTCCATTTTGATAATTCCTGTATCTTCTCCTTGAAAGTCCGCATATGGCCCTCGCATTTTTATTATATTCTAAAGTTGCAGAAATTCCTTCATCCTCCTGCTTACATCAGCAGCGTCCTCTTCGGCATTCATCTCGCAGAAAACTCTGAGCAGAGGTTCGGTTCCCGAGAACCTGACTATTATCCAGCCGCTGTTTTCAAAATAAATTTTAACTCCGTCACTATAGCTGATATTTTTTATTTTTATATTAAAATCAGGAATTCTTTTTTCCTCATATAAAATCCTGACAAGTCTTTCTCTGTCCTTATCCATATATCTGAAGTCCGCTTCGGTAAAATAAAAGTTTCCGAATTGCCCATGTATTTCGTCCAGGAGGTCCGAAAGCTTCATGCCTGTGATACTTAGCAGTTCAATAAGGAGGCTTGCTGCAAAGATCCCGTCCTTGCCCTTGATATGTCCGCGGATGGTTAAGCCGCCGCTGCTTTCACCGCCAAGCAAAGCCGACTTTTCCTCCATCATTGAGCTGATGTTCTTAAACCCCACTGGCACCTCGTAGCATTCCTCTCCAAAGGCTTGAGCTATCTTATCCAGCAGATGTGTCGTGGCAACATTTCTGACAACACCGCCCTTCCAGCCTTTATACTTCAGCAGATAATAATACAGTATGGCCAGTATGCTGTTCGGATGAATGAAGTCACCCTTTTCATCGATTATTCCCAGCCTGTCGGCATCCCCGTCGGTTCCGATGCCTATGTCATAACCCTTTTCAACCACCATGTCCCTGAGCCTCTGCAGTGTATGTGAGCTTGGCGAGGGCAATCTTCCCCCGAACAGTGTATCATGCCTGTCATTGATAATATCCACCTCACAGCGGGCTGTGACAAGTATGGTCTGAAGCGAGGTTTTTGACACCCCGAACATGGGGTCCAGAAGTACCTTCAACCTTCTTTCCTTTATGGCTTGAGTATCTATCATGGAAATGATTGTATCTATATAATTGTTCATGGGATCAATTATTTTTATCAAGCCCTTTTTTACTCCGTCCTCAAAGGTCACGGATTTTATATTTTCCTTTGCAATTTTTCCGATGTATGCTTCTATCTTCTCCGTTACTGTCTCTGTCGCATCGCGCCCGCCGGCTGTAAAAATTTTTATACCGTTGTAGTCGGCAGGATTGTGGCTGGCTGTGACGGCGGCTCCATAGCAGGTATTAAAGGTTTTTACCGCGTACATTACCAGAGGTGTAGGTGCAACCCTGTCTATAAAGAAAACCGTTATCCCGTTTGCTGCAAGTATTTCGGAAAACCATCCGGCGGCCTTATCGGACAGAAACCTTCTGTCGTATCCGATAACAAATCCTGAATGGCTTGTTTTTTCATCCTGTATTAAATTTGCTATGGCCTGGGCAAGTATCACCAGGTTTTCCTTGGTAAATTCTTCTCCAATTATTGCCCTCCAGCCGCCTGTGCCGAATTTTATCATATAGACCTCCCTGACTTTTCCGCAGCTCTTCATTATATAAAATTAAATCACCATATTTAACGGGGCTGCTGCAAAACCATGGTTTTACAGCAACCCCGGATAAATCGGTTTATTTTAGTTCAGACCCATTTCCTTGGCTTTTGCATTGACTTCATCAATCATTTTGCTTAAGCCTTTGGCCTCATATTCCTTCAGAACATCCGCCCACATTTTCTCGACAGGTTCTTTTCCTGCCATGATCTTGAGCATGAATTCATGGTCAAGAATCGAGAACTTATCCTTTGTCGGAGTTGAAACATCTGTCAGCTTTACTTCATAGTCCGGCTGTCTGGCTACCTGTCTTGAATGCTCAAGATCTTTTATGGCAGCTTCACGTATTGCCGGATCAATGGTTGAATTGTTGGGATCATAAAGGTACGCGTTGTCGAATTCGACCAAAGCCTGGATATTTGCCGATGACGGCTGTTTCTTGTCAAGCTCTACCTGGTTTGTGATTTTTGTGATCTTGTCTCCTTCTTTCCTGTAATCTGCATCTTTAACTCCATATCTGTAGAATTCCTTTGTTTCAGGCTGAAGCATGTAATCATACAGCATCATGATCCTATCCATTTTTTTGTCGTCCATTTTATTGCTGAAATAGCTCTCAGACCAATACGTCTTAAAGGTGCAGTGATATTTGTTTCCGTCTGTGGCCGGGAAGTAATCTGCTTTTTTTACGGCGTCAAAGAGAGGTACATCGGGATGGAGTTTCTTCCATCTTTCATTGACCTGATTGTTGACATTGCCGTAACCAACCAGCAGTAACGCCGCAGATGTTCCGGATACAAACTTGTCATAGGATTGGGTGCCCTTCATATTTGCAATATCCCTGTCTATCATCCTCTGGTCATACATGGTTCTCATGTTTTGGAGGGAAGGAAGTGCCAAATCTGTTGTAAGAACAGCCGGGACATATTTGCCGTCTTTCTTTATCCATTTAAAGTCACTGCCGCTGCCGTCACTGGTTGCCGCAGGATCGCTGAACAGCCAGAAGAATCCGCTGATCTGCTTTACATTGTTGGCGGTCAAACCGCTGATTTTCTTTCCTTCAGGGTCCTTGTCAACAATGGCCTTGAGCATTGCGTTGAATTCATCCCAGGTTTCAGGTTCCTTGGTTATGCCTGCTTTTTGAGCCAGATCCCAGCGGTATAAAACTATTCTGTCGTGTGCGCAATAGTCCAGGGAATCGTACAAACTCCTCGGAACTGTGTATATTTTTCCGTCAGGCTGCTTGAGGGCCTGGATATCCGGCTTGTTCATATACTCCTTGAGAGTCGGATATTTTGATAAATCATCAGGCAGCGGTTTAATGACCCCCTGATTTATCCAGTTCCTGTAATAGGTGGTCCCTACAGCGTCAATAGACATTATGTCGGGCATATCACCGGATGCCGACCACATCTGAGCCTTTTGAGTATAGTCGTCCCAGGTGATCTGGCGGGGTTTCAGTGTAATATTGAGCTTTTTATACATTGCCTGTAAAAATTGGTCATTGTCGGCATTTGCCAGGGCTTCATCTATACCCCAGAGCGCTACCGAAATATCCATCTTTTCACTTACATCCGGTGCGGCATTTGTGCCCTCGGAACTTGCAGATGATCCAGCGGCAGCAGATGTCTGACTGTCTCCGGTATTCTCCGATGTTCCTCCGCATGCGGTGACACCTGAAACAAGTAAAGCCGACATTAACATAATTGCCAAACTGCGTTTTAACTTACCCATTTAATTTGTTCCCCCTTTGATTTATATTTAGAAATCATTAAATAAAAGGTTATTTAACAACTTCCTGGAATCATTGCCAACAAACAAATCCTGATTTAACTACTCTTTTATGGACCCAACCATTATTCCCCTCACAAAGTGTTTCTGCAGGAATGGGTACACACACATTATGGGAATTGCGGATATTACGATGGATGCCATCTGAGTGGCCTGTATCCCCACCCCGGCCTTGCTTTCTACAACGGCTGCCGCCGAGGAGCTCAGCTGGACATTCATATTTATCAAAAGCTCTCTCAGATATATCTGTAAAGGTACTTTTGCCGAATCACTGATAAAAATCAGGGAATTATACCACTCATTCCACCTGTCAACTGCATAAAACAGTGCAAACGTGGCAATGAAAGGCTTTGATATAGGTAAAATTATCTTCCAGAGTATATACAGGT
>JAEVZU010000197.1 GCA_023392075.1 Bacillota bacterium
TATAAATAAAAATTACACAAAAACTAAACAGACATAGACGACATCCTTCGACAGATTATTCAAAAGGAAAACTGTATTATAAATAAATATGGTACATATTGTTTTTGTGTGAAGTGCAAGGGTGGAAATATGCTGATGTTCAGTTATATCGAAATTAATTTGATTGCTGTCACTATTCTGATGATAATATTTTTTAACATAAGAAATAAGAAAGAAAGATATTTATATGATCAGAAGCTTTTTATACTTATATTATTTTTTAATATATTGATTTTAATAGTAGATACAGCAACGTGGGTTTTGAATACGAAAAGCGGGGACCATGCAAGATACATGAATATTATATCAAATACTGTCTATTATATTCTCAATCCCGTGCCTTGCATGCTTTGGTCCCTTTATGCCGATTTTCAGATTAACAAGGATGTAAAGCGTGTCAAAAAAATCAGCCTGCCGTTAAGTCTTCCGGTACTTATTAATGCCGTATTGGCTCTTTTAAGTCCGGCAAAAGGCTTGTTGTTTTATGTGGACAGCAACAATGTTTATTACAGAGGAAAATTGTTCCTGCTGATGTGCCTCATATGTTATTTTTATTTTGTCTATACATTTATCATGTTGGTCAGCAAGAAAAACAGCATCGACAAGAGACAATACATAGCTCTCGTTTCCTTTGCCTTTCCTCCGTTTCTCAGCGCCGTTTTTCAAATAATGTTTTATGGGATATCGATGATATGGATATGTATGGCCTTCTCTCTGCTGATTGTTTTTATTAATATCCAGAACAGTCAATTATACACGGATTATCTGACAGGCTTGTACAACCGGAGGCAGCTTGACAATTATTTATATCAGAAAATAAGGAATAAGATGCAATCCAAATACCTGGCGGGTATTATGATTGATGTTAATTCCTTCAAGCAAATAAACGATTTATATGGACATACAGCCGGTGATAATGCATTGATCTGTGTAGCCGATATTCTTAAAAAGAACTTCAGGAAAAATGATTTCATAGCCAGATACGGCGGTGATGAATTCGTTGTTGTTATGGAAATAAGAGAAAAGGCTGAACTTATCAGTATGATAGACAGGTTGAAAGAATACATTGAAGAATATAACATCAAGAATGATATCCCGTATGAAATAAGCCTCAGCATTGGCTATGACATATACAAGACCAAATCCGGAGTATCAGTTCAAAAGTTTTACAAACATATTGACAAATTGATGTATGAGGACAAAAGAGGAAGGGCCGTAAGCTAAAAACCTTCTATTAAGTGTTATGTTCCGTATTTACCTGCAGCCTTATCAAAAAACAATGGTAAACATGGGGGATCGACGGTCCAGAAAACATAAGCAATCACTATCAGCACTGCCAGGGTAATGGTTATAAATACACGTATTCCTGCAAAGTATTTATATACATGATATCCAAGCAGCTGGCCGACTGTGTCCGATAACAGTAAAATTAAAATATCTGCTATAAGAAGCTCAACTCCAAAAGCCTCAGTGTAAAAATAATAAACAAAAAAAGTTGATAAAATCGCTGTCAGCAGAGAAACAAGCATTCCTGTAAACCATTTATTTATATTGATTTTGTACTTTTGCCCTTTAGTCATATAAAATATTGTCCACCATCCGATTATGGGCAGGAGCAGTAATTTCGTATGTTCCCAAACGCTTTCATTTACAGGTGCTACAGTGCCTGTTACGAGCGATTTGTCAGTAAGATCATACAAAAAATGAAAAAGGGTCCCCACTGCAAAAAGGATGGGAATTGATATATAAATCCACTTTTTAACGGTCTCTTCAGCAGTAATAAAAATCACACCTTTCAATTTTATTTTCCACATAAGTATAGTATTATTTAGTAAAAGTATTTTATGCTATTATTTTTTTATGCTTTTAAACATATTTATTTTATGATACAATACCCTCTATTAACAATGTACAATACGTTTTTGAGCGGTAAATTTGCCCTGCGGCTGCTTTGAAGCACAAGCCTTTCTGTACGTCTTTGCCTTGCCGCAAGCAAAGGACGACAACAAAGAAAAGTGGCAAAATAGCCGGCGTGAGGCGTGTTGTACATCGTCAATAGAGGGTATACATTATTTGGAAACGCTATGAATAATATTTTATTCTTTAGGGTAACAGGGGGGAGCATATTTTGAAAAAACTTCTTGCAGTTATAATAATACTGATTTTTGTTTTGATTTTGACAAACCCGTCTCAGGCGGATTACAATTCCTGGATAAATGATAAACTTGCCGATCAGCTGAACTATGACTCTCAGGGTACTCTGGGGAAAGCAATTTCAAAAATATCCGATCTTCTGGTGGAGCCTGTAACTGAAAGACAAAATTATGTTCTGTTCTCAGTATATGAAACCAGGATTGCCAATACTCAGGTAACAAAAACATTAGGTATTTTAAAATTTTTTATAGATTTAAAGTAAGAATGTATTTTAGCTGTAAATTGTAAACATATAAGATTGTCATCATATAATAATTACATACGATATTATGAAAGAGGAAAGTATTGTATGAGTATTGCATTATTTGATGAAATCAGGATTTATTACGGAAGCGACAAACTGGTTACTATTTTTCGAGACCTTGTGGACAACAATGTTGAAGAGGCACTAAAGTCACTTAATCAAAAGAATTTACAATTTCCATCTCTTTTTGTACTTCATAACGAAATAAATAATTCCGGGCTTGATGAACGGTTAAGTACCCGTAATAAGTTTGCACTAAATCTCATTAATCAGGTGTTGTCAGATGAAGAACTTGATTCTGAAAGGCTGCAGTCCGGGAATACACAGGAAAATCTTGCATACGTCAGGTGGATATTGGAGTCGGGCTGTTCAGAGGACGGACTGAGCGACCAATTCGACCAGGTTCTTGACACTTCGGCAATTATTCTTGGCAAGTTATATAATGACAGAAGTTGTCTAAGCACTATTGAAAATCTCATATTTGACCGCCACAGAAAAGGCTCCTATATATACGACCTTACGTGGGTATTTTTTGAAACCCTGAATCCGCAGAATTTAAATACTCTTGCAAACAGATTGCGTTCTGCCAATCCAAAAGACGTTGAACTTGCTCATAAATTTTTGAATTTCATACCTGGCATTGACAGCAGAAATGATGATTCCAGGAAGCAACATCAGACTGCACTCAAATGGATCAACAGAAATCAGAATTTTTTATATTTTACCGGGGCTACAAATCAACAGACTACGGAACCGTTGAGGTATATGGTTTCCTTGGAGGCAAAGTATCTGCAAAAGCCGGCTTATAGTATCATGACGGAGCAATCCAGAGCATTGCGCAAGGAAGAGGTTACATATCTGGAGAATTTCAGCAATCTGGATGAGGATATAAAACTGCTGCTTTCAAACTGCTCCGATTTTCTTTGCCGTTCCGACAGGAATAAATGGAGCAAATGGCTCCATAGTCCTATAGAAAAGCAAATTGAGATTGCCGAGAGGATGGTGGGGAATCACAATGATTAGGATAAGTGGTAAATTAGTTGATTCTAGTATTCTAAATCAATTTGGAGCAAACAGTATTGAGGGAAAAATCCTGAATATATTATTGGCAAGTGATCAGGTTTATAATTATGATTCCTTAAATGAACTTAAGTTTGAGCTAACCTTACGAAAAAGTATTGTAACTGCTTCTAAAGACCTTAACAGAAGCCGGATGGATTTTTTGGTTTTCAGAAAATCCAGATGTAATCCCGATTTCTGGTACAGGACAGGTGAAGGGGGCTTTGAATTAAAGAGCGGAGTCAAACCCTCAGATGCCATAAAAGATATATACATAAACAGTTCAAAATATGGTACCGAATGTGCTACCGCAATGGTCATAGTATATTATAAGGCCCTGGTGGATGTGCTTCCGGAAAACCTGTTCAATAGAATGTTTCCAAGAATATATCTTATGAATTGGCAGCACCTGGACAATGATTTGGGAATCGTGGACTACATGAGAGTAGCCGATTATCTTCCTGGTGATTGCAGGTATTTTAAAAACCCCGACGTTGATCCTCTGAAGTCAGAGTGGCAGGGGGAAAATGTTTTTTTAATGGAAAATGGCCTGTATTATGGACATGGAATAGGCATAACTACTGGAGACAGAATAATTGAAGCACTCAACAGAAGAAGGAGAAAGGGCTCGACAATCTCTGCCTACTTGCTGCCCTCAGCAAAGCGTCTTAACTTCAAGTATCTGAGCAGCAAATATTATGGCTTCTCATCCGGTTCGAGGGAGGATTATTATTTCATTAATACTTTAGGATAAGTACTTGGGGCATGTTTTAAAAGTGTATTCTGTTTTACTTGACATACCCTCTATTGACAATGTACAATACGTTTTTGGGTGGTTAATTTGCCCTGCGGCTGTGTTAAAGCCGCTTGCAAGGCACACAAAGCCTTACTGCACGCCTTTGCCTTGCTGACGCAAGGCAAAGGACGACGACAAAGAAAAGTAGCAAAATAGCCGGCGTGAGGCGTGTTATACATTGTCAATAGGGGTAATGATAATATAGAAGAAGTGCAAACATAAAAGAGAATGTTGGCAGGAGGCGCTTTAGGATGAAAGGCAAGGCAAATTGTGAATGTTGTATAAACTATATCTATGATGATGAATTTAACTGCTATCAATGTGAGGTTAACCTGGATGAAGATGAAATGAGTAAATTTCTCAGGAATACTTTTGATAATTGCCCTTATTTTCAGTTTAATGACGAGTATAAAACCGTAAGAAAACAGATCTGATAAAAAATATAACAACCGGGTTCAAGTCCCAATAAATAAACAAAAAAAACCACCGAATACTCGATGGTTTTTTCTTTGGTGCGATCGATGGGACTTGAACCCATATGGTCTCCCACACGCCCCTCAAACGTGCGCGTCTGCCAGTTCCGCCACGATCGCATTTATGGCGTTTTGATGCGTTCCCGCATCAGCAAGTATGATTATACTAGGATATTTTAAGAGTGTCAATAATAATTTATAAAAAATACGAAATTAGTGCAAAATATTTTTTAAGTCCCGTATATACTTATTTTCTGTGTGACGTAAGTCAGACACAAATTGTAAATAAATTAAGTATTTTTTTAAAATGTGTTGAAGGAAGCGGCCAGTATTGGTAAAATACTTATTATCAATCAGTATAAGTATTATGACTGTGAAAAAAGAAAAGGAGAGTTGCGCGTGGGGTTATTCAGTGCAAACTACAATAAACCGGGCCCTGGAGTAGATAAGGACGCTCCTCCCAAGCCGAGATTTTTTATTTTTTTTGAAGTACTAAAACGTAAATTCTGGCATTTGCTCAGAGTTAACATGATGTTTGTCTTATTTAATATTCCTGCATTGCTGGCTGCTTTTTTTGTGGCAGAAGTATTTTTGCAAAAAATCAAAATTGACGCCGGTGGGATAGGTGATTTTTATCTCAGATTCTTTTTAGCGGCTTTGATTACGATGATGCCGGTAATTACCTTCGGACCTGTACAGGCAGGTTTTACCTATATTCTGAGGAATTATTCAAGAGAAGAGCATTCCTTTATATGGTGGGATTTCAAGGAAAACTTCGTTAAAAACTTTAAGCAGGGTATGGCAATTACAGGGATAGATATTGTTATAATGTATATTCTTGGTATAGCAATTAATTTTTATACCGGCCAGAGCGGGTTGCTTTCAACTGCTGCTACGTCCTTTGTATTTTTGTCGCTTGTGATTTTTGTTATAATGCATTTATACATTTATCCCATGCTGGTTACAGTACATTTAAGTATCAAAGATATTTACAAAAATGCATTTATTTTTACCATACTCAAGTTCCTGCCGAATCTGCTGTTTTTTATTTTAAACATAGCAATCGCCTATGCGGCCTTCTATAACGTGCTGATTGGTCTGGTACTTTATATTTTCCTTCTGCCTAGCTTTATCGGCTTGATGAATAACTTTTACGTCAATCCGATTATAAAGAAATATGTGATTACCGAAACCGCAGAACTCGAAGAAGAAGACGACGAGGAAGAGGCTGACGGAGGAGAGAGCTTCTACAGAAAGGATTATAAGGAAGAGGGCAATAGGGCCGAAACTGATGATTCCGATGATTCCGAAGAAAATTAAAAGAGTTTAATATAAAAAAATATCTTGGCATATAAAAGGAGCACTGACCTTATTGAAAGGCACAGTGCTCTTTTATGTAAAGACAATATTTAATATCAAAATAAAATACTTACCGCTTGAGCTTTGATCTCTAAAGCGTGAATTCTTCCTTTACGGCAGATACAGTCCTGTCAGTATCCTTATCATATATAAGAAATGAGATATCCACTTCCGAGGTAGTAATAAGTTTTACTTCAACCTCGTTGGCAGCCAGAAGTCTGAACAATCGTGCCGCAACTCCCGGAATTTCCTTCATTGCTTCACCGAATACGCTTATTTTGGTGCTGTTGGAATCAATACCGACCTTAAGATCCGGAACAGAACCTTTATATGCATTGAGCAACGCTATAACCCTGGCAATGTTATCTGCCGGAATACTGAAGGAAATACTGATTTTTCCTTTATAAGGAGGAGATTGACTGATCATATCAATATTTATGTTTTCTTCTGCAATTTTACTGAACATTCTTGATATGAGCTGCATATCGTTTGGAAGATTATCTGCCGTCACCAGTGCTACATTGTACAGGGTACTCATACTTGTAACCGAATTATCAGACATAAGAATTCCCTCCTTGAAAAAGTTAAATTTATTTTATTTCAGCAATCAGGTCAGTCATCGAATACAAGCCGGGTCCTTTGGCTGCAAGAAAAAGAGACGCTTTTAATGCACCCACACCGAATATTTCCTTTGATGTAGCAGTGTGGTTTATTTCAATGATTTCATCATTGCCTGCAAATATTACCGAGTGGTCTCCTACGATTGTGCCGCCGCGAACTGCATGTATTCCAATTTCCTGCCTGCCGCGTTTTTTTCTTCTGGAATGCCTGTCATACATGTATTCACACTTTTCTTCCAGTGTTTCATTGATTGCGTCTGCAATGGCCAGAGCTGTACCACTTGGAGCGTCAATTTTTTGATTGTGGTGTTTTTCCACAATTTCAATATCAAACTGTCCTTCAAGTATCTTGGCAGCCTTTTTAACCAAATCAATAAGCAAGTTTACCCCAATAGACATATTTGCCGAGAAGAATACAGGAATATGTTTTGATACTTCGTTTTTTAAAACATGGTTCTGTTCACTGGAAAGGCCGGTTGTGCACATAACAATAGGTATTTTCCTCTCCTGTGCAAATTCGATCAAACCGCCGAAGGCTTTGGGGTTTGAAAAATCTATGATAACATCAGCCTTTACATTGCATTCCTTTGGAGAAGTAAAAACAGGGTAGGGGTTATTTGTATTATTATTTATGTCAAGTCCGGCGGCTATCTTTAATCCGTTAAAGCCATCAGCCAGTCTGGTAATTACCTGACCCATCTTTCCATTGCATCCGCTTAGTAAAACATTGATCATTTGTTTTTTCACATCCTAATCTATATTATAAGTATATTAGTTAAAGAGCATTTTAAGTAATTAATGTTTTAATTATGTTAAATCTGCAAGCTGTCTATTGAAGCAAACCGTATTTCTTCAGTTCAATTTTAAGAAGGTCCAGATTCTTATCGGACATATCAACCAGAGGTAATCTGCAGCTGCCAACATTCATACCGAGCAGATTCATTGCTGCTTTTATGGGAATAGGACTGACTTCAACAAATAAGGCTTTGATAAGGTCAAGTGTCTTCAATTGAAGCTGCCGGCTGCCTTCAACGTCACCGGCAAGATATTTGGCGACAATATCATGGGTATCCTTGGGTATGATATTTGCCATTACCGAAATAACACCCTTTGCCCCCATGGAAAGGAAGGGTACAATAGCTCCGTCCTCTCCTGAATACACTGTAAAATCTTCACCGCAAAGGTTTACGATATCACCAACCTGAGAGAGATTGCATTCCTTGATTGCAACGATATTGTCAATTTCAGACAATGCCTTGATGGTTTCGGGAGCAATATTCAGGTTTGTTCTGGAAGGTACGTTATATAGGACAGCAGGAATGCTTATGCTGTTTGCGATAAGCTTGAAATGTTCATATAATCCCTTCTGGGTTGTTTTGTTATAATATGGGGTAACGGTCAGTATGGCATCTGCTCCAACCTCCTGGGCATATTTGCTCAGCTCTATTGCATGTACGGTATGGTTGCTCCCTGTTCCGGCTATAACCGGAACTCTTCCTTTAACCTTTTCAACAGAAAATTTAATTGCTGCCTTATGTTCTTCATCATACATGGTAGACGCCTCACCAGTAGTGCCCACAATAATTATGGCATCGGTGCCTTCCTTGATTTGATACTCAATTAATTCGGAAAGTTTATTGTAGTCAGTACCTTCATTTGTAAATGGGGTAACTATCGCAACGCCTGATCCTGTAAAAATTGGTCTTCTCATAATAACCTCCTAAGCCATATTTATGGCTTTGAGCCGCACAGCGGCTACAAAATGTAATAAAAATTTGAATAAAAAGTTATAAATTACTATACGCTTATACGCTAAAAAACGCTGGCATGAGCCAACGTCTGTTTTAAAAATTATAACCTGAAATTATAATAAACAGATAGCGCTCCACCACATCATTATGATGACAGTCACAAAGTTCTTAACCTTGAAACCAGGTATTACACAGTTATTGGGATGTAATCACCTTCGGCGCTTTTTCCTTTTGCTGCAAATCACAAGACCCCAAAATCCTCATTGCAGATACTTATAAAAAACGCACCTCTATCTAAAACCGTTATTTATTTAATTTATCATATCATTGGTGAATAAATGTGTCAAATATTTTTACCCTCTTTTAGTAGTATATGTCCTATAGTATATGCCGCATATTTCAATTCTGTTACAGTTTCTGATTCATGCAGGAGGTAGAATATTCCTTGTCGAAACAAGCTAAAAAAAATGACGAAAAGACAAGGAGTTTGTTACAAATGAAGAAAATTTGCTTATTTTTAAGCATGGTATTACTTTTAACGATGTTTCCCAATATTAGCAGCTTTAATGCAAACGCGGCATCAAATCAAGCAGCATCAATTCAAACGGTCAAAATCGGATTGTACTATGGTTCAAAGGCACAAAGCCAAATGATTATCAGCGCGGATAAAGGTATGGCATACAGCGCATATGACGCCGCTGCAAATACATATTCCCAGGTTTTTAACTCAAGTCCGGGTCAAAATATCAATATCAGAAAAGACAGCTATTTTTCCGGCAGCGGGGAAAAGCTGACAGCTGTTGCAGCTGAAGGAAATCCAACAATAGGTCCCTTTCATTTGAAACTGAAAAATACCTATAAAACCTATAATGACACATTACCGGTTATAAATACATATAAGCAGAAGGGAATTACTGCTTATCCGGTATTTACCGACGACGGCTGGAATATCTGGACAGGCTTCTATATTGACCATGCTGCTGCCGAGACGGCAATCACAGCAGTTAAACAAAAACTGGGACAGATCGAATGCACTGTAATTGATAATGTTGAGACAAGAATATGCGGTGCCGACAGCAATACCGGAGATATAATTTTTATGTATGCGGCAGAACAAAAACTTTTAAGAGGCAAGTCGCTTGCCGAAGGTGAGCCCATACAAATCGGCACCGGTAAGCTTAATACATACAGAGGACAGGTGGAATTCCTGAGAGCAGCCGGCAGCGATATGACCATTATTAATGTTTTATCGATGGAAGAGTATCTTTACGGTGTAGTTCCCAATGAAATAGAGAGTTTCTCCAATATTGAGGCACTCAAGGCTCAGGCAGTGGCTGCGAGAACTTATGCCTACCTGAATCTGACGAAAAACAGCAAGTCAAATACGCATTTAAATTATGGTTTTAATCTCTGCAATGATATACACTGTCAGGTTTATAAGGGAATGAGCTCGGAAAATGCATTTACAAATACTGCTGTTGATGAAACAAAGGATATGGTCATAACTTATGAAGGCAAATTAATAGAAGCGGTTTATTCGGCCTCCAGCGGCGGTCAGACCGAGGATGCTACAAATGTATGGGGCGGTGCTCCTTATCTGAAAAGTGTCGAGGATAAATATGAATCGGGGAAATCGCCCAAATATAACTGGACATTAACTTTTACTGCCGATGAAATCAGTCAGAAGCTGAAAAATTATAATGTTGGCAATGTTACCGGTATAGAAGTTACCAAAGTGTCAGAGGCGGGCAGACCTATAGAAGTTATAATCAAAGGTACTCTCAAGCCGGAGGGAATAAAGTTCACAAAAGACGGCTGCAGAACATTTTTAGGATTATACAGTCAATGGTATACCTTAACAACTAATTCGGATATTACTGTCCTGGTCGACGGCAAGGAAGAAAAAAGGCAGCCTGGAGAGCTGACGGTAGTTACGGCTGACGGTGAAACAAAAAGTACCGAGCCAGGTGAAAAGTTGACCATAGTTGATGCTGAGGGGCAAACTGCTGAAGTTCCTGCAGCTCCCACAGAATATATCTTCACCGGAAAAGGCTATGGGCACGCCGTAGGAATGAGCCAGGAGGGAGCCAAGGGTATGGCAAATGCCGGCTTTACATTTAATCAAATACTGACTCATTACTATACCGGGACTCAGATAGAAGTAAAGAAATAGAAAATACTTCTCCGGTTAAAATATACGTACAGGAGGAGCAGAAATAGAACTTACCGACAGGTAGAGCCTATTCCTGCTCCTTTATTTATTTTGAAATATTGACTATAAATAGAATAATATGGTAAAATGTTGTTATTAGGTATTAGTACCAGGTGATAAATGGAAATGTTAAGGAGGTAAAGATGCAGTACAACTCAAGTTCAAAAATTACAGCGGTAGGTGCATACTTACCAGAAAGAATTCTGACTAATCATGATCTTGAAAAGCTTGTTGATACAAACGATGAGTGGATTGTACGCCGAACAGGAGTTAAGGAAAGAAGAATAGCACAAAAGGATGAGTTTTCAAGTGATATGGCAATAAAAGCTGTAGAAAATCTATTGTCCGGGCATAGCGCTGCAATCGATGATGTGGATATGATAATTGTTACAACATTTACCCCCGATCATTTAACACCGTCAGTTGCTGCTCTGGTCCAGGGATATTATGGTATTCAAAATGCGGGAACAATGGATATAAATGCCGCCTGTACGGGATTTACCTATGGGCTGTGTGTAGCCGATTCATTAATAACAGCAGGCAATTTCAAAAAAATATTGCTTATATCCTCCGAAGCTACATCTAAAATAATGGATTATACCGATAGAAACACATGTATAATATTTGGTGATGCAGCAACAGCACTTGTAATAGAAAAAACAGACGGGAAGGGAAGTATTCTGGCCTCCAATTTTAATTCCGACGGAAAACTGGCTGAAAATGTAACCTGCAGCGTGTTGTCAGACAAGGTGAATGGCAGAAAACTTGAAAAAAGCAGATTATTTCAGCAGGAGGGAAAGTTCCTGTATGAATATGTTGTAAAAACCATTCCGGACGGTGTGCAAAGTCTGCTGAAAAAATCAGGACTTACTTTGGAGGACATAGCCTGGTTTGTACCTCACAGTGCCAATTTACGTATGATTGAGGCACTGTGCAAAAGATTGGAATTCCCAATGGAAAAAACGTTGATAAGCAATGAGTATTATGGAAATACCTCCTCTGCAACAATACCTCTTGCCATATGGATCGCTTTACAAGCTTCAAGAATCAAACCGGGCGATAAGATGGTCCTGTACGGTTTCGGCGGAGGTCTGACACATGGAGGTGTTGTACTGGAGTGGTAAAATACAATTGAAGGATAAAATTACAACTTAGAACCTGTTTAGTATCTCATTGCACTCGTCATTTTGGCGTATTTTGCGCCATGCTGCGTTAAATTTTCTAGGAATAAACAAATTATTCCTTCGAAAATTTGCCTTGCCTGGCAGAAAATTCAC
>JAEVZU010000266.1 GCA_023392075.1 Bacillota bacterium
TGAACAAACTCTCGGTGGAGTATGATTTACTGAAAGGTGATTTCAGAATATATCTGTATCTGATCCCGGTTTTGAAAAAGATCTACAATGAAAGTAAATCAGAAACTGACTTGCGTCTCATTGCGTTTCAGCTGATAGTTACAATGCAGGGTATATATCTGAGGCAGGAAGCGTTTCACATGCTGACCGGTATTAATATAGAATTGAAAAGTGAACGGGACAGCCTTATTAAATCCATAGTACAAAATCTGATAAAATAAATGGGGGATTGACATGGGAATTGTTACAATCATTATTGCTGTCGCAGCGCTGCTCACGCTGCTATCTACACTTATCTGCGGGTTATGGATAAGAGCAAAGGGACTCAGGGATCCAGGTTCGTTGAATTTTCATATGAAGATTGGCATAACAGCTGTTATATCAACTGTCCTGGCAATAATTCTGCTCCTGATTCAGTGATTGGGACCGGCTTCAAAGAGGTGATAAATTGAAAATCCTTGCAGTTATAGGCAGTCCGAGGAATAATGGAAATACATATGAGGCTGTTAAACTGATTGAAGACGAGCTGAATATAAAAAATCCCGGAATAGAATTTGAATATGTTCAACTGGGTTCGGCAAATCTCAAGCCTTGCAAAGGCTGTTTCACATGCATTGAAAGGGGGGAGGAAAAATGCCCCCTGAAGGACGGCAGGGAAACTCTGGAGTTCAAAATGCAGCAGGCTGACGGGGTGATATTTGCATCACCTGTTTATACTTACAATGTGTCATGGATTATGAAGAACTTTCTGGACCGGTTTGCCTACCGCTGCCACCGGCCGGATTTTCACGGGAAAAAGGCCATGGTGGTTGTGTCTACGGGAGCGGTAGGGTTGGGCTTTGTTGCTGCTCTTTTGTCACTTTCACTTGGCACAATGGGTTTTATAACCAGTGCAAAGCTGGGTGTAACATTTCCGCCGGCCCACGAGAGGAATGACACTAGACTGAAAAAGGAAATGAATAAGCTGGTAAGGAAGACAGAGATGTTTTATGAAAGACTGCTGGACACAAAGCCCGAAAAGCCGTCTTTTATTAAACTTCTGCAATTTGTAAAACAAAAAAGAGCTTATTCAAAGGCGCCGAAGGACCTTGCAGATTTTAAATTCTGGAGGGATAAGGGCTGGCTGGCAGAAACAACGGATTATTACTATGAAGTACGTGCCGGAAAAATGATTAAATTACTGGTTTATATCATATCTAAATTAACTCGTTGTGCCGGTTAGTTGACTCTCAGTTTTGAAGTTAGTACGGGAGTACCGGTATAATCAGCAGTAATCTTTTAATTTTTTCTATGAAATTGGAATTTTAATATATATGCCTGTACCCCGGCCGTGTTTGCTGCGGATACTTAACCCGAATTCTTCACCATAGGTAAGCTTTAAGCGCTTGTTTGTATTGGTTAAGCCGATATGCCCTGAATATTCACCGTTCTCTTTGAGCGTTTTTCTTATTTTATCCAGTGTCCCGCTGTCAATTCCCAGGCCGTTATCAAATACACTTATTTTTAAATGTGAATCGTCCTCCGTGATTTTTATCTTTATGACGCTTGCACCATCCTTCCCCTTTATTCCGTGATAAATACTGTTTTCAATCAACGGCTGCAGCAGAAGTTTTATGATTTTATTCTGAGTTATTTTGTCATCGTACTGCCATATAACCCTGAACTTATTTTTATACCTGATTTTCTGGATCTCAATATAACTTATGGTATTACTGATTTCCTCGGACAGTGTAATTGTTTTGTCGGGGTTACCGAGAGAAAAATGGAGTATGTTTGCAAGGTAGTCAATCATTTTGCTGACTTCATTCTGTTCTCCGGTAAGACTTATTGCTTTCCAGAATATGGTGTTAAGTGTATTGAACATGAAATGAGGATTTATTTGAGACTGAAGTGCAAGCATTTCAATTGTTTTCAGCTTGTATTTCTTTTCGGAAAGCTGAACTTTGAGATAACTCTGTTCAATAAAGGTCTTGATTATATTTTGAAGAATATACCCGTATTCATCTTTGACTCTCGAAGGGAGCGGCGGCAGCTCGGCTCCGTTTTCAGCCGATTCTATTGTAGAAATTATGGCCTTCAGGTTGTTATAATTTTTTCTTGTGAAATAGTATGACAGAATAAACCCTAAAACAAGGGAAGCCAGCAGAAAAAGGACTGTAATCAGGAATAATTTGTTGGGGACTTTATAAATTGTCTGTCTTGGCACTATGGAGATATACTTGAGGGAATATCTGTCGGAATTGATTTGCGAAACCACAAAAAGCCTGTTTTTAAACTTCAGCTCGGAAAAATTACCGGTCTGACTTCTGAGTTTTTCCAGAATGCCCATATCCGATTTGTTTGAACCGGCGCTGCTGGATATGATGTTGTTGTCATCATCCAGGGTAAATGCCATCTGGTCATTGTAAGTCATCAGTCCGCTCAGCATATTGTCAATGTAATCGCCCTTTATGTTCATAACAATAACACCATCTGCAATATTAGAACCGGAAGTATAGGTTTTTTTATAGACTGTGACCAGATTGACCGGTCTGTTTATGAAGTTATACAGGTTGATATGCCTTATTTCAACCCATGTATTTATGTTGTTATTGTCCCTGTTTTTCATATAACTGTCATACCAGGTGCTGTCTTCAGTAGTTGACAGATTGGAAATTCCCGAACCCGAAGCAAGAAAATTACCCTGCTTATTGTCAATATATACGTAGATGGATTGGATATATGGTTTCGAGTTGATGGGAGCATCAACAATATTTTTAAAAATATTCAGTACATCCAGGCTGCTGTAATCCATCAAACCGTTATCCAAAATATATTTCAGTCTTATGCTTATGTATGCGTTCATATTGAAGTTCAAACTGAGCGAATCTATTTCGTTGTAAATAAGCTCCATACTTTCTTTTGCCTGCCGCAGCATTTTTTTGTTATTCGTGTTTATATCATCGGTTATAAAGCCGCGTGTAAGAGTAATGGAAAGACTGCCCAGCATAATTACCGGTATCAATAAGGGAAGTATAAAAAGCATCAGGTTTTTTACAAAAAATTTTCTTCTCATTTGTTTCATACATCCTATCGTAAGACTATTGGCGGCCGGATTTTTTATTTCTGTATTCACGGGGGCTCATTCCGTAATAATTTTTGAAGGTACGGGTGAAATTGAATGAGTTGCTGTAGCCAACCATGTCACTTATCTCATAGGTTTTATACCGAATGTCGTCCAACAGCTCGGCCGCTTTCTTCATCCTGACTTCTATCAGGTAATCGGAAAAATTCTGCCCGGTTTTTTGCTTGAAAAATTTACTGATATAATCAGGATTCATATGTACCTGGTTTGTAAGGTCTTCAAGGGTGACTTCCCGAAAATTTGACTCCACATAGCTTTTTATAACGGATATTATCTTTTCATTGAAATTCATTTCCGTTTCGGATTTATTCGCTTTTTTTTCATTTGTTTTTTTATGGGATCCTTCTTCATCCAGTTCGGCTTTTACTTTTGAAAATACTCTAATCAGTTCATTATAATTGGTGGATTTTAAAATATAGTTTTTAGCACCGTATTCAAGCGCTTTCTGGGCAAATTCGAAATCCTTGTATCCGCTTAAAAATACTATTCTATACTTGCATTTTGACGAATTAAGTTCTCTCGCGAGATCAAGACCTGTCATAACAGGCATTGCCACATCGCAGAGTATTACATCAACGGAATTTCTATAAATAAAATCAAGTGCAGCTTTACCGTTTTCAGCCTGGCCCACCACATCAAAACCTATTTCGTTCCAGGGAAAAAACTTGCACAACCCGTTCCTAATTTCAAATTCATCGTCTACAACCAGGAGTCTGTACATAGCCCCTCCATAAAAGTTTATTTATAAAGGATTACATGAGAAATAAATGTTGAACTCGGATAATTATATTATATCTTTAATTAATAAAAATGGAAGTATATAAGGAAAATTATGTAGAATTATGTCGTTTATTGATTTGTAAAATCAATTAATGATATATTTTTATTATCTTTTAAAAAACAATTCAATTAATGATATCTAATATCAATCCAGGTATCTTAAAAATGTAAAGGGCTGCTGATATAATTCAAAAATAAAATATTAAGGAGGAAGTAATATGAAAAAACCTGTTAGACTTCTCAGCATGGCTTGTATATTGGTATTGCTGGGCACATCATTTTCAGCATGCGGCAGCAGCTCAAATGCTCCGGCGGATCAATCGACCGGACAGGCAGCAGCTTCATCGCAGGCAGCTGCATCTGAACCTGCAAAAAACATTACCATGAGATTTGCATGGTGGGGATCAGATGCGCGTCACCAGGCCACTCTTGCGGCCATAGACGCATACAAGCAAAAGAATCCCAATGTGACAATCGAGGGAGAATACCAGGGCTATGACGGCTACCAGCAGAAACTGATGACACAGATTGCAGGGGGTTCAGCGCCGGATTTAATTCAGTTCGACTATATCTGGAATCAGGATCTGGCAGTTCAGGGGGACAATTTTGTTGACTTTAACACTAAAACAGATGTTGATTTGACAGCATTTCCCGAAAAGGTACTGAAGGAATACTGCACGGTAAATGGGAAACTTATAGGGCTTCCAATGGGTACAAACGGCTTTGGACTTGACATCAACAAGAAATTTTTTGAGAAATACGGGTTGTCGGTAGATACTGAATGGACCTGGGATAAATTTATCGAGGAAGGCAGAAAAATTCACGCAAAAGATAAAGAGGCATATTTGTTCAGCACTGATCCAAGTGCTTTGCCCATAGTTGTGTTTGACCCTTATATCCGTTCAAAGACAGGTGCTTACTGGCTGAATGACGATTATAAGGTAACCGCTACAAAAGAAGAGATGATCGAAGCCTTCACTACAATTAAAGAATTATTTGAAAGCGGTACTGCACAGCCTTTAGGTGAGTCAGCGCTCTATAACACCAAGCTGGAGCAGATGCCGAAATTTATAAATGGACAGATCGGTTCTTCTCTCGAATGGTCAGGTACTGTCGGAAAGTATAAGGATGTTTTAAAGCCGGAAAACTTTGCGGTTGCCAAGCCGGTAACTGTTAAGGACGGAAAGGACCAATCCATTGCGTTCAAGCCTTCAATGCTGCTGGGTGTGTACAGTAAATCCCAGGACGTGGATGAGGCTGTGAAATTTGCCAACTGGTTCCTGAATGACCAGGATGCTTCAATGATACTTACAGACTCAAGATCCATACCGACATCGGAAACTGCAAAGAAAGTTCTGGTGGACGCCAATAAAGTGGATATGGATATAGCCAAAGTGGTTGACTTTACATTAAAAAATCCTGCAGCAGCACCACCTGTGGCTTTAAGCAATGCTGAAGTGTTCGAAATCGAAAAGGACGTATGCCAGAAAGTCGCTTACTCAAAAATAACGCCCGAGCAGGCAGCTGATGAGCTTACAAACCGCGTTCAGGCAAAGCTGGATGAACTTAAGGCAAAGGCAAAATAAGCAGTTGAGGCAAGCTGATATTTATAGGGTGGTGGCATATGTGTTATCACCCTATAGATGTGTAAAAATTTACTAAGATTGGTGATTTAAATGAAAATAAAAGCAGCAACGACATCCAAGAAAAAGCGGTACATCGGACTTCTCTATATATCCCCATGGATTATAGGTTTCCTGGTATTTCAGTTATATCCGTTTGTATCTTCTTTTGTGTATTCATTTACAGACTATTCAATAACTAATACACCCAGTTTTTTAGGTTTTAAAAACTATATTTCAATGTTTAAAAACGATGATTTATTCTATCAATCTCTGGGAATTACAATTAAATATGTATTTATGTCGGTACCGATGAAGCTTGCTTTTGCTTTGTTAGTGGCCATGCTTTTGAATATAAAATTGAAGTTTGTAAATGTATTCAGAACAGTTTACTACCTTCCGTCAATACTGGGAGGCAGTGTTGCAGTTGCAGTACTATGGAAATTTTTGTTTATGAAGGAAGGGGTCGTAAACAAAGTGCTTTCGGTTTTGCATATTCCGTCGGTAGATTGGCTGGGAAGCCCAAGTGTGGCACTTTTCACAATAGGCCTTTTGACGGTATGGCAGTTCGGATCGTCAATGGTATTATTCCTGGCAGGCTTGAAGCAGATACCGGCTGAACTGTACGAAGCGGGGACTGTTGACGGGGCATCAAAAATCAGGATGTTCTTCACCATAACTATTCCGCTGTTAACCCCCATAATTTTCTTTAACCTGATCATGCAGATGGTCAATGCTTTTCAGGACTTTACAGGGCCATTCGTCATAACCGGCGGAGGACCTTTGAACTCAACCTATTTATATGCCATGAAATTGTATGATGAGGGTTTCAAATTTTATAAAATGGGATATGCATCTGCATTGTCCTGGATTCTGTTTTTATTGATCCTGGCATTTACCGCCTTGACATTTAAATCATCACAATCGTGGACCCATTACGAGGACGGAGGTGACTTCTAGCGTGAAGAAGGAATACAATATATTCGAAAAAACCATAATGTATGTGCTATTGAGTGCCTTCGGCATATTTATGATCTATCCTCTTATATGGTTGTTCCTGTCATCCTTCAAACCTAACAATGAAATTTTCGGTTCGGTTGACCTCTTACCAAAGAACGTGGTTTGGGATGCATTTTACAACGGATGGAAAGGAAGCGGACAGTTCAGCTTCGGAGTCTTCTTTGTAAATACATTTGAACTTGTCATTCCGGTAGTGGTTTTTACATTGATATCAAGCACACTGGTGGCATACGGGTTTGCGCGCTTCAAGTTTCCTTTGAAGAAAATACTTTTTACCTTGATGATATCGACACTGATGCTGCCCAATGCGGTAATAATAATACCCAGATATATTCTGTTTAAAAATTTTGACTGGCTTAACAGTTATTTGCCGTTTACAATACCTGCTTTATTTGCCTGCTACCCATTTTTCATATTCATGCTGGTGCAGTTTTTCAGAGGTTTGCCCAGAGATTTGGATGAGTCGGCAACCATAGACGGCTGCAATTCCTTTACCATACTGGTCAGGATTTTACTTCCACTTTGTAAGCCGGCTCTGTTTTCAGCAGGAATATTTCAGTTTATCTGGACCTGGAACGACTTCTTCAATTCAATGATATATATCAACAGCGTCAAGAAATATACAGTTGCCCTGGGGCTGAGAATGTCCCTGGACACCACCACTGCTGCAAATTGGAATGAGATTATGGCAATGTCTGTAATTGCAATAATACCATGTGTACTTATATTTTTCTTTGCCCAGAAATACTTTGTCGAAGGTATTGCGACAACGGGAATAAAGGGCTAGCAAATAAACACAGAAAAGATTTTATATTGTTGGATAAAAAAGTGAGGGGGAGTAATGTGAAAATCAAAAAGTATGTATCATTATTCTTGGTAGTTTCAATGTTGTTTTGTATGACTGCAGTGGGGCAGCCCGTATTTGCGGCGACAAAAACGGCAAATGTCACGGTCAATGCAGATATAACCGGTAATGCGGTTTCCCAGCTGCTCATAGGAGGGTTCTCGGAAGACCTGAATCTGCAAATGGACGGAGGCTATTATGCCGAAAAAGTTTTCAACCGGTCCTTTGAGTTGGGCCCGGGGGATAAGGCACCGTATAATACCCCACTGGCAGGCTGGAATCAGATCATGCGCGGCGGCGCCGAAGGGCAGGTAACTGCTGAGAACAGTGAACCGCTGAATTCTGTCAATACACATTATGCACATCTGAATATCTCCGCGGCAGGAAGCGGCTTTGGAATATCCAACGCCGGCTGGTACGGGATTAATGTGGAAGCGGGAGCTGTCTATAACTATTCAATTTACGCCAGAAGAGGATCAAATTTTAATTCCGGCTTATCGGTAAGCCTGGAGAGCGCCGACAGCATAATAACCTATGGCAGCTCAACTATAAGCTCCCTAACCGAAGATTGGGTCAAATATACAGGGAGCATTACTTCGGATTCGAATGATAAGGATGCCAGATTGGTAGTACTGGCAAATGGGACAGGAGATGTTTATCTGGACTTTATTTCACTGTTCCCGGATGAAACCTACAAAAACCGCCCCAATGGTTTAAGAAAGGACGTAGGAGAAGCTCTTGAGGATATGAGTATGAAGTTCCTGCGTTTTCCGGGAGGGTGTATAATACATCAGCATACATACGATTATAATTGGAAAGATCAGCTCGGGCCGGTGGAAGGGCGTAAAGAGTACTTCAATACAGCCTGGAACGGTATGAATAAGAAGGAGCATATAACAAATGGCTTCGGAATGTTTGAGTGGCTCCAGTTCTGTGAGGATGCAGGCATAATTGCCCAGCCGTGCCTTCCGGTAGGTGTAAAATGCGGAGGACCTGCTGTTAATCCTAATGATCCAAAGGTGGCCCAGCTTGTACAGGACACATTGGATTTCGTGGAATTCTGTAACGGCAGCGCCAGTACCACCTGGGGAGCAAAGCGTGCAGAAATGGGTCATCCCGAGCCGTTTAACCTGGAGTATCTGGGTCTGGGAAATGAGGAAAAAGACAGTCCCGATGCAAGAAAAAACATCAAGAGAATATATGATGCGGTTCATTCGGCATATCCCGAGTTAAAACTTATCGTAACCGGAGGCATAGATGAAAATCTCTATGATTTCAACGATAGTTTGGGCGGGGTATATGCAACTGATATTCACCATTATTATCCGAGAAACGACAGGAGCTGGGAGGATTTCCTGAACAGCTACAACCGCAACCCTTCCTATCCGAAGGTGCAAATCGGAGAATATGGTTCAAATTCAAGAGACCATACAATAGCAGATGCTGTTGATACCATGAAGGATATGGCCAGATTTGAGAAAAACGGCGACATAACCGAGTCCACATGTTTTACATTACTGAGGAGACAGGTGGATTTTGACAATGCCAGTGTATTTAAAACCGTCTATTACTATAAAGATAAAATGTGGGCCGAGAATCTGGCCGACACAAATGTGAATTTCAGGCAGACAGGAGATAAGGAACTTGTTGTCGTTGCAGGAAAAGACAATGAAACCGGTGACTTGATTCTCAAACTTATAAATAACTCCGCCAATGATATCGACTCGTCAATTGTGTTGAACGGAATTACAGATATTTCACCCACCGCGGATGTTACCTATATGAAGCCGGTAACTCCGGGAGACGGAAGCGGCAGGAGCAGCAACTACGTGAGAGAGGATCAGGACGGTCCTGGTCAGAGCACCCCTGCCTATGGCGTTGATTATGGCACAACCACCACAGGTGTAACCGGCAATTTGTTCAATTATACATCTTTGGCCTATTCGGCAGCTATTATCAGAGTTCACGGTAATATTTCACCTGCCCGCAATACCATATATGAAGCAGAGAATTATAACGGCGGAGCCAGCATATCCTCCGGCCGTGCAAAGTCAGCCGTCAAGGAGCTTGTCGGTGCAAGCAATGACTTCTGGAGCAAGGCTGATCTTCAGGGAGTGAATGAATATATTCAATATAATAACGTCAACATTGCAGCTGCAGGTACCTACAATATTAAGATTGGCATTAAAAGGAGCACCAGCCGTGCCATTACCCAGCTGTCAATCGATGGAACCAACCAGGGTCTGCCCTTTGACCAGTATGCCTCGGGGGATGGATATTATGAGGTTGATCTGGGCACAAAGACTTTGAGCGGAGGCATGCATTCCTTCAGGTTTACGGTGACCGGCAAGAATCCGTCTTCTTCGGGTTACATGTCAGGCATAGATTATATCCGGCTGATGGAAGCCGATAATTTTAATACCATGACTACCGGCAGTGCGCCTCTGGGCTGGAACCTGGACACCAGCGGAGGTACCATAACGGTACAGGAGGTTCCAAGCTCCAGCGATAAGAGTGTATTGATGAGTAAAACCGACACAGCCGGGGGCAGTAAAACGTCCATGTACAAGGAGTTTAATCCCTTGAACGGTACAGTGACAATAGAAGCAAAGGTCAGAAGAGAGAGTACCGCAGGTTTGTGGAGTTTGCCTGACATCTACGGCAGTGACGGAATCCTGGCTGCATCTGTCATATTTGACAATGGTTTTATCAAGGCATACGGGGATGGGTCATGGCAAACGGTACAGGAATTTATGCCGGGTACATGGTATACGCTGAAATTGGTAATAAATACCGATACCGATAAATTTGATCTGTATGTGGATGAGGAGCAGAAGCTCACTCAGTCTGCACTCAGAAATGCCGTTGATGACATAGGCAAAATAGAATTCTATGCGGCAGACGGTAATGCGGGAGATACGTATGTGGACATTGAAAGTGAGCCGGTTTCGGCAAGCAATGCCGCATTAAGCGGGCTGGTAATCAGCCAGGGTACCTTGTCGCCAGTATTTGCGCCGGGTACTGTGAATTATAGTGCAGGCAATGTTGTATACAATGTTTCCAGCATGGATATCACACCGACAGTGGCCTCTCAGGATTACCAGAGCCTGACTGTAAACGGTGTACCCACAGCATCGGGAGCCGTATGCAGAGTGAACCTTGCAGAAGGCTTGAACAGCATTCCGGTGGTAGTTACGGCACAGGATGGTACAACTGCCACATATACAATAGAGATTACCAGAGCAATATTCCAAAGCAGTGATGCCAACTTGAGCAGCCTGGTAACAAGTGATGGAATTTTGTTTCCGGCATTCAACCCGAATAATAAGAATTATACAGTCATTGTCGCCAACAGCGTATCAAGTATAGATATTACACCAACGGCGTCATCAACGGCATATCAGAGCCTGACTGTAAACGGTGTGCCTTCGGCGTCGGGAACAGCCAGCAGCGTGAATCTTGCTGTTGGAGCAAACAGCATTTCTGTGGTGGTTACAGCCCAGGATGGTACAATTTCCACATATAAAGTAGACATCTTAAGATTAGTGCCTGAAGATTCCCAAAACTTTAATACCATGCCTGCCGGCAGTGCGCCTTTGGGATGGACCATTGATACAAGTGTAGGTACGGTATCTGTACAGGAGGTTCCAAGTGCCGCCGATAAGAGTGTACTGCTTAATAAAACAGGCAGTTCTACAGGCCCGAGGACATCCATGTACAAGGTGTTCAGCCCCTTAAGCGGTAAAGTTACAATTGAGGCCAAGGTCATGAGGGAAGCAGCCTCAAATCTGTGGTGCTTGCCTTATGTCTACAGCAGTGACGGAACTACGTTTGCGGCAACCGTACAATTTGATAGTGGGAGTATTAAAGCATACAATGGCGGCTGGCAGACCATACAACCTTTTACTGCCGGTACGTGGTATGATCTGAAATTAGTAATTAATACCGATACCGATAAATTTGATTTTTATATAGACGGTATTCTGAAGCTCAGTCAGGGTACACTTAGAAACCCTGTTGACGATATAGCCAAAATAGAGTTCTATGCGGCGGATATCAATACCGGCAGGACATATGTGGATATTGAAACCGAGCCGTATTGTGAAATAAGTGATACTGCACTAAGCGGTTTGTCAATAAGCCAGGGGACTTTATCACCGGCATTTACATCAAATAATAAAAACTATACGGCCATTGTTGCAAACAGTGCATCAAGTATAGACATTACACCGGAAGTGAGAACTTCAGGATATCAGAGCCTGACTGTAAATGGTGTGCCCGCGGCGTCGGGAGCAGCCAGCAGTGTAAATCTTGGGGTGGGAGAGAACAGTATACCTGTAGTAGTTACGGCGCAGGACGGCACAACTGCCACATACACAATTGTCATCACAAGAGAGGCAGGTCTGAGCAATAACGCCACATTAAGCAGTCTGATAATAAGTCAGGGTACTTTGACACCGGCATTTACACCGGATAATGAGGATTATACGGCTATGGTGGCAAACAGCGTTACAAGTGTTGATATTACACCGACAGCTGCCTCACCGGCATACCAGGGTCTGACTGTAAACGGTACTGCGTCGGTATCAGGAACTGTAAGCACTGTGAATCTTGAGGTGGGAGAAAACAATATCCCTGTGATAGTTACGGCACAGGACGGCACAACTGCCACATACACAATTGTTATTACAAGAGATGCAGATCACAGCCATGATAACTTCAACATAATGCTTACCGGCGCCGCACCTCTGGGTTGGAACGTAGACACAAGCGTAGGTACGGTAACGGTGGAAGAGGTTCCAAGTGCTGCCGACAAGAGTGTAATGCTTAATAAGACCGGTACTGCTACCGGCTCAAAGACCTCATTGTATAAGACCTTCAGCCCCTTAAGCGGTATAGTGGTAGTAGAGGCAAAAGTCAGGAGAGAGGCTACCTCAAATCTGTGGTGTCTGCCATATGTTTACAGCAGTGATGGAGTTACATATGCTGAAACCATACAATTTGATAACGGCAGCATCAAGGCCTACAATGGAGGCTGGAAGACTATACAGCCATTCACGGCGGGTACGTGGTATGATCTGAAACTGGTAATAAATACCGACACCGATTTATTTGATTTTTATATTGACGGTGTTAAAAAGGTTACCCAGGGTACTCTCAGAAGCCCTGTTTCAGATATAGGCAAAATAGAATTCTATGCAGCAGATTTTAATACCGGCAAGACATATGTGGATGTTGAAAAAGAGCCGTATGCAATTGGCAATGCCACATTGAGCGATCTGGAGATAAATACTGGAACCCTGTCACCGGCATTTACACCGGGCAATAAGAACTATACAGCCACCGTTGCAAATAATGTAACAAGCATCGATATCACACCAACGGCAGCGTTCCCTGAATACTCCAGCCTGACTGTGAACGGTGTGCCTGCAGCGTCGGGAGAAACAAAAACAGTGGCACTTGCAGTGGGAATCAACAGCATTCCGGTAGTGGTTACCGAGCAGGATGGTACAACCGGTACATATGTTATAAATGTCACAAGAGAAGCGGAAGTGAGCGGCGACGCTACATTGGGCAATCTGGAAATAAATCCGGGGAACCTGTCACCGGCATTCACACCTGATAATAGGAATTATTCGGCAAGTGTGGAAAACAGCGTATCAAGCATAGAGGTTATCTCAACAGCAGCATCTCCGGTGTATGGCAGCCTGACTGTAAATGGTGAGCCTGCAGTGTCGGGAGAAGGTAAAAGTGTGGCACTTGCAGTGGGAGTCAACAACATTGCGATAGCAGTCACGGCACAGGACGGAACCACCGACACATATATTATAAGTGTTACAAGAAGAGCAGAGCAAAGCGGAATTGACATGCTGAGCAATCTGGAAATAAATCCGGGAACCCTGTCACCGGCATTTACACCGGATAATAAGAACTATGAAGCGTATGTTGCACACAACATATCAAGCATGGAAATTACTCCTACAGTGGCAATTTCAGATTACACCAGCCTGACTGTCAACGATGTGCCCACCGTGTCGGGCGCAGCAATAAGTGTGGTACTTGCGGCCGGAGTTAACAACATCCCGGTAGTAGTTACAGCGCAGGATGGCACCAGCGATACATATGTTATAAGTGTTACGAGAGAAGCGGTTCAAAGCGGTGATGCTGCATTAAGCAATCTGATAATAAGCCAGGGAGCTTTGTCGCCTGCATTTACGCCCGATAACAGAAATTATACGGCAAGCGTGGCAAACAGCGTATCGAGTATAAGTATTACCCCGATAGTGAGATCTCCGGGATACAGCAGCCTGACTGTCAACGGTGTGTCTACAGTCTCGGGAGCGGCAATAAGTGTGGAGCTTGCTGAGGGAATTAACGACATCCCGGTGGCAGTTACGGCACAGGACGGCACAGTGGCCGAATACCGTATAAGTGTTACCAGAGAAGCGGCTGCAAACGTTCCGGTCACAGAGATCATTGTCACTCCATCGGTTATAGGCAATTTCAGAGTTGGAGAAGCAGCACGGCAGCTGACTGCCACAGTGATTCCTGAAAATGCTGCCAATACAAATGTATTATGGAGTACCGGGAATCCATCCGTTGCAATAGTTTCGGCAAGCGGTGTGCTGACCGCGGTTGGACCGGGTACAACCACAATAAGGGCGACAAGTATATCAAATAATAGTGTTTTCGGCCAATGCACCGTGACGGTTTTACCGGCAGATAACAGTGGCGGAGGAAGCGGAGGTAATGGTGGAGGAAGTAATGGCGGCGGAAGCAGCAATGGAAGCAGCGGAACCGACACACCAAAGACACCTGATGTACCGAAAACACCGGATACGCCAGATACACCGGATACACCTGCACCGGTATCAAGCAATCTGACTGATACCAGGGGACACTGGGCTGAATCCAATATAAACAAACTGGTTGCACTGGGAGCTATAAAAGGTTATCCTGACGGAAGCTTCAAGCCTGACAAGAAAATTACAAGAGCGGAATTTATCGCAATCCTCATTAATGCGTTGAAACTATCCGGAAAATCAGGAAAAGCCTTCACAGACACTGCAAACCACTGGGCAAAGGACTACATATCAACTGCAAGTGCTTATGGAATAATTGCAGGCTTTGATGATGACACGTTCCGGCCAAATGACATTATAACTCGTGAGCAGATGATGGTTATGGTGGTAAATGCGGCAAAACTAACACAGGTAAATGATGATGAAGCAGCATTTACCGACAAATCGGACATATCACCATGGGCGTCCGGTGCAATAAATGCAGCTAAAAAGAACGGAATCATCGGAGGATATCCGGACAACAGCTTCAAGCCTTTAGACAATGCAACAAGGGCAGAGGCGGTAACTGTAATTGTTAAAACACTTGAACATGTAAAATAGATACAAAAATGCAAAAAAGCATGTAAAGGCTTGCCGGTTTACAGGTTACGCAGCTGAAAGTCAAGAGGCTATGCTTTTCCGAAATAAAAGCATAGCCTCTTCAGTTATGCGTTGATATAAATTGTTCTTCGCGGCCTTTAACAGGGGGATGACCTAAAAATTTTATATAGGAACGGTAAAAGGAGGAATAATCATGAAACCCGGCACTGGAGGCCGCTTCGCTTGCAGTGTGCCCGTTGACAAGCAAATGCCGGGCATAAATAATCCTTTTGTACAGCAAATAATCATAAACTGTGGTTCCTGTGGCCTTTCTGAAAACTTTATTCAGGTGATGCTTGCTGATAAAAAATTGATCCGAGATTTTATCCAGACTGAAAGGTTCCGTCAGGTGCTCATTTAAATAAGCGATGATATCGCTGACAATTTTGGAACTGTTATAATCGGCGGAGGCAGCCGGTTTGGAAAAGCTCATTATAATAGTCTGGGAAAGCAGGGCCTCAATATATGGGGGGAGTAACTTTTGCTGCAATTCCGCTTCCAGGTGAGAACACTCAATCAAAGATTGAAAAAAGGAAAAAATACGGTAGAATTCACAGTTTTGATAAAAAATTTCATTTCCGGAGTATTTGCCCATGGATGGGAATGCAGAAAGTAAAAAATGTCTTCTTTCCACTGATAGGATCTCAGGATAAAATTCCAGCACACACCTTCGATAAGGTTTTGTACTGTTTACTTTCAGTCCGTGAAAAACATTGGGAGATAGGAGCAGCATACTGTTGGGAGTAAGATGGTATCCTCTGTCCTCGACCACATAATCGGCTTCACCCTCCAGAAAATAATATATTTCATACGAATTATGGCAGTGCAGAAAGTATTCCTTGCTGGCATCCATACTGACCGAATATCTGAATGAAATTTTATCACTTTGAATCTCTGCAAGAATTTCCATCAAAGGCTCCTTTGTGAAAAGTGATTTGGTTCAGTATAGAACAGAATCGCTATATTTGCAATATAAATATACGGATTTGCAATGGCATTTCCAGGTATTAATTCCTATAATGAGGTAAGGAATCCAAGTAAATATAAATGCTACAGAAATAATTTAATGCTGAAAAATTTATTATATGTGCAATTAATATTCCATAATGCGGGGAGAAAATTATGAACAAATTAAAAATCGGAATTATCGGAATAGGCAACATGGGCAGCAGTCACTGCATGAACATCCTGGAGGGCAAGGCGCCGGAGGTGGAGCTGCATGCGGTTGCCGACATCAGAGAAACAAGAAGAACATGGGCAAAGGAGAATTTGCCTGATACTGTGACGGTCTATGATGATGGGGATAAGCTGATCGAGGCCGGCTTATGTGATGCCGTATTTATCGTAACACCTCACTATGACCATCCAAGGCTGGTGATTAAGGCCCTGGAACATGGACAGCATGCTTTATGTGAGAAACCTGCGGGAGTCTATACAAAACAGGTTCGTGAAATGAACCAGGCTGCTGCAAAATCCGATCGCATATTTGCAATAATGTTTAATCAGAGAACCCACCACTTATACCGTATGATGCATGAACTGGTTCAGGGCGGCTCACTGGGAGCAATTAAGCGCGTAAACTGGATAATAACGGATTGGTATCGTACACAGGCATATTATAATTCGGGAGAGTGGAGGGCAACCTGGTCGGGAGAAGGCGGGGGAGTACTGCTTAACCAATGTCCGCATAACCTGGATTTACTGCAGTGGATATGCGGGATGCCGTCGGCGGTAATGGCGAAATGTCATAACGGCAAATGGCATGACATTGAAGTTGAAGATGATGTGACTGCTTATCTGGAGTATCCCAATGGAGCTACCGGAGTCTTTGTTACAAGTACGGCGGATGCACCGGGAACCAACCGGTTTGAAATTACTCTGGAAAAGGGAAAGCTGGTTTGTGAGGATGAAAGGCTGACATTATATAAGCTGGATACAAATGAAAGAGAACACTGTTATACGGCAGCGGAAGGTTTCAAAAAGCCGGACGGACAATATGTGAATCTTGAAACTGACGGATTAAATCCGCAGCACATGGGAGTACTTAGCGCATTTGCAGCAAAAATACTTCATGGCACACCCCTGGTAGCCGAAGGAGCGGAAGGCATCAACGGGCTTACTCTGTCAAATGCCATGCATTTATCCAGCTGGCTTGGTGAAACGGTTCAGATACCGTTTGATGAAGAGCTGTTCCTTGAGGAACTGGATAAACGCCGTAAAGCCTCCAAATTAAAAAAGGAGGTAAAAGAAGTTACCTTTAGTACCGAGGGCAGTTATGGAGCAAAATAAGCTGTTAATTTTACAAGATATTGAAGCGGAGGGAAAACGATGTTGGAGAGTTCAAAAATCAGCGGCTTTGCCGATGAAATTCATGCAGACATGGAAATACAGGTAAAGCTGTTAAAGAAACTGGGAATTTCGCATATAGAACTGCGCAGTGCCAATGGGAAAAATATTTCTGATTTTTCCCTGGAGGAAGCAAGGAAATTGAAGAATTATCTTTCAGATAATCAAATCAAAGTCTCAGCCATAGGCTCTCCGGTTGGAAAGATTCAAATTACCGATGATTTCGAACCTCATTTTAAAACTTATCAAAGAATAGTCGGGATTGCAAAAATCATGGAGACACCCTATATCAGAATGTTTAGTTTTTTCATGCCGGAGGGTGAGAAACCGGAAATATATCAGGGAGAGGTTTTCGAAAGAATACAGCGTCTGATTGCTTATGCCGTGGAGCAAGGTGTTGTATTGCTTCATGAAAATGAAAAGGATATTTATGGAGATAACGCTTTACGCTGCCTGCAATTGTTTGAAAAATTCTACGGTGACAATTTTAAATGTACTTTTGATTTCGCAAATTTTGTTCAATGCCGGCAGGATACAATCAAGGCCTATGAAATGTTAAATCCATATATCGAATACGTTCATATCAAGGACGCCGTCTTTGAAACAGGAGAGGTCACTCCGGCAGGTGAAGGCGACGGCAATGTCAAAGAGATCCTTGCAAAGCTGGAAGAAAAGGGGTATACGGGCTTTTTGAGCCTGGAGCCGCATCTGGCAGAGTTTGCCGCACTTAAAAGTCTGGAAAAAAACGCTGAAAAACGGTCCATATCCGATGGGGAATTAGCGTTTACAATTGCTTATGAGGCCTTGAGAAAAATTTTAAATTGAAAAGTATAGTTTTACACAAAGGGGGTGTCGCTTTTGCGACACCCCCTTTGTGTAAAGACAGGTTAAAATGCAATTTATACTATAAAATATATGGAATATTTATAGTATAAATCTTATTGAAAAAATGGTAACATTCATTCAGTGACTGTACATACCAATAAAGGCATAACTGATAGCGGAGGTAAAAATGCAGCAATCAGTGGCATTAAAGACAAAGAATATTCAGAAGGTGAAGAAGGTAAAAAATGCACAGGGAAAAAAATTGTTTCTTTACATATTACCGTTTTTGCTTTTATCCTTTGCATTTTCCTACTTTCCTTTACACGGTTGGGCCTATGCGTTTTTCGACTATAAGCCTCCGCTGAAATTATCGCAATGTAAATTTGTAGGGCTTGATTGGTTTAAATTGCTGTTTACGAATCCAACACAGATAAAGCAACTTTTAAAGGTCATGTCAAATACCTTTGCCATAAGTGGCCTGACTTTGGCCACTTCCTTTTTTCCTGTAATGTTTGCCATCTTCTTAAATGAAATCAAAAGTAAATGGTTTAAAAACATAGTTCAAACCTTAACCACACTTCCAAACTTTATAAGCTGGGTAATGGTCTACTCTGTGGCCTTCAGCCTGTTTTCAGCTACTGGTATGATAAATACCTTTTTAATAAACGCGGGTTTGTTAACGCAGCCAATTAAATTTTTAGACGGAGATTCCCATACATGGCTTGCAATGCTGCTCTGGTATACCTGGAAAGGCCTGGGCTGGGGAGCCATTATGTATCTCGCGGCAATTGCAGGCATTGATCAGGATTTATACGAGGCGGCAAGAGTTGACGGTGCAGGCAGGTTTAGATTAATGATACATATTACAGTACCGGCATTGCTGCCTACATTCTTTGTATTGATACTGCTCTCGCTGGCTAATTTTCTTAACAATGGGCTGGATCAATACTATGTATTCCAGAACTCCTTTAATAAGGAGCACATCCAGGTTCTTGACCTGTATGTATACAATATCGGTATGACGGGCAGGAGCCCATCAATGGCAACTGCAATAGGTATGTTGAAGAGTTTGGTCAGTATTACCCTGTTGGCAGTATGCAATATAGTATCCAAAAAGGTACGGGGGGAATCCATTATATAGTAGTTTGTAACATCTAAATTCATAACATCTTGGTTAAACAGATTCAGAATATATACTTTTAAAATACCGGAAAGGATATGTGATGAAAGATATAGCTAATAAAAAGGGAAAAATGTCAAAAACAGATGTTGTGTTTATCGTTGAAAATTACGTATTATTCGCAATATATACATTGATTTGCTTATATCCGTTTTATTATCTGGTGATCAATACAATCAGTGCAAATGATCTAAGTGCCAATGGAACAATAAATTTCCTGCCCAGACAGATGCATCTTACAAACTATATAGAGGTTTTTAAAATAAAAGGCTTAATGGCCGCTGCGGGTGTTTCCCTTGCAAGGACTGTGATCGGGACGGTTTTTACAGTATTGGCATCCGCATTTCTTGGGTTTATGTTTACGCAGCAGAAGCTGTGGGGAAGAAAGTTCTGGTACCGTTTTATTGTTATAACAATGTACTTTAATGCCGGGTTGATTCCAATGTTTATTACCATGAAAAATTTACAGCTTACCAACAATTTTTTAGTTTATATTATTCCGGTAATTGTACAGCCATTTAATATCATACTGGCCAAAACCTATGTAGAATCAATACCAACTTCACTTCAGGAAGCTGCGGAGATCGATGGCGCCGGAATTATTACAATTTTCGCCAGAATAATTCTGCCAACCTGCAAGCCAATTTTAGCAACTATTGCAATCTTTTCAGCGGTTGCACAGTGGAACTCCTTCCAGGATACTTTAATTTATATAACAGATCAAAAGTTATATTCTCTGCAATACTTATTGTATTGCTATATCAATCAGGCAAACTCTTTAAAAGCCTTGATAATGAACAGCATCGGGACTTACAGTAATGTGATGACATTGGCAACGCAGCAAACTCCGACCTCAGTAAGAATGACAGTTACAGTTATTGTAGCATTACCTATTTTGTTTGTTTATCCCATCTTCCAGAGATACTTCATCAAAGGAATTATGATTGGATCGGTTAAAGGCTGAACATGGGCAGAACAAAATAAATGAATTCATATTTATTTATTTTGCCAATTATATGTATTTTAAGGGAGGCTATGAAATGAGAAAGAAGCTAGTAAGTGTGTTACTATGTGTAATATTGGTAACATCCATGCTTTATGGCTGCGGTAATAAAGCGGATAACGCCGCAAAAGACAGCACAGCGGCAGGCAGTACCGCTAAAACGGCAGCGGATGCTTCGGCTGCGGGGGCAGCTAAATATCCTGAATTTATCACTGTTGATGTATTTGACAATTTAGCTAATTATCAGGGAATTATGTCAGGCTGGTATGCAAAAATAGTAAAAGAAAATTTTAACATGGAACTTAATATAATAGCACCAAACGTAGCCGGCGGCGGTGACACCTTATTCCAAACCCGTTCGGCTGCCGGAGAATTGGGAGATTTGATAATTATCGGAGCAGAAAACGGCAGAATGCAGGATGTTGTTACAGCAAATTTATTATATGATATCACTAAATTATCCGCAGCAAGAAAAAATATCACCAAATATCAAGCTGCTATAGATTCATTGAATAAAATGGTAGAAGGTGATGCAATTTACGGGATTCCTTCATTGGTTTCGGAGCAGCCTGCTACCAATCCGTCTGAAGGACTTGATCTGACATTTGGTCCGTATATCCGCTGGGATGCTTATAAATCAATCGGATATCCGCAAATCAAGACTTTGGAAGATTTGATCCCGGTTTTCAAGGATATGCAGAGGGCAGTACCGGTAAGTAAAACCGGTAAGAAGACATATTCTGTTTCATTATTCAAGGATTGGGACGGTAACATGATGTGTATGGCAAAACAGCCTACCTGTTTTTATGGATATGATGAACTGGGATTCGTATTGGCAAAAGCAGATGGGTCGGATTATCAGAGTATTATTGATCCGGACTCCATGTACAACAGAGTTTTAAAATTCTATTTCGATGCAAATCAGGCAGGACTTGTTGATCCGGAGTCAACCACACAGAATTATGATACCATGTATACCAAGTATCAGGATGGACAGATCTTATATGCACCCTGGCCGTGGCTTGGTCAATCGGCGTTTAATACGCCTGACAACAAAGATGCGGGTATAGGTTTTATGATTGCACCCATTGATGACATGAAGGTTTTCTCCTACGGCTGTAATCCGGTTGGAAATAAAACATTTATAGCCATCGGGAGTAAGGCTGAAGATCCGGAAAGATTGGCAGATTTTATTGACTGGCTGTATTCACCCGAAGGGGTTCAGATATCTGCTGCGCAAACTTCCAAGTCAAGCGGACCTAAAGGCTTGACCTGGGATATGATCGACGGCAAACCTGCCTTGACGGAGTTTGGCTGGAAGGCGTTCTTTGAAGGCGGTAATACTCCTGTTCCGACAGAGTGGGGCGGCGGTATTTGGAAAGACGGAGTGTCCGCATTGAATTATGACACTGTTTTACCGAGTGATATCAATCCATTGACAAATTATCCGTATAACTATACATTATGGGATTCGGTACTGGAAAAAAATAAAACACCTTTGGACATTGACTGGCAGACAAAGATGGGAGCTTCTACCACACTTGAATATCTGCAGAAGAAAGATCAGTTAATGGTTGCCCCCGGAAGCTCTTACATAGCTCCGGCTGAAGATTCTGAAATAACGGCATTGAGAGGACAATGCAAAGCCATTATTATTGAAAACTCCTGGAAGATGGTATTTGCATCAAATGAAGCTGAATTTAAAACCTTACAGAGAGAAATGCAGGATACAGTAAAGGGTCTTGGCTATGATAAGGTATTGGCCATGGACATGAAGAATGCAAAGGATCAGAATACGGCAAGAGAGGCCTCTGCAGCTGCATCCAAATAACAAACATATAAACAATCTGATAAAAATGGAAGAAAATTTCCTGACTTAATTGATTAATTATTTGATCAATTTTGTCAGGAAGTTTTTTTAGCATATATTTTTAAATGCCAAGAAAATTATGGGTTAAGCAATAATAAAAATCAGTTCTATTCAGGTATTATTTCTTTTACGGAATTCGGCAGGGCTTTCACCCAGATACTTCTTAAATTTTTTATGAAAATAGTCAACATTTTTGTAGCCCACAAGTTCTGAAATTTCATAAACCTTCAAATTTTTTTGCAGTAAAAGCTCCTTTGAATGGTTGATCCTTACATGATCTATATAAGAGTTGAAGCTTTCCCCTACCTTTTTATTGAATATCTTTCCGAGGTAGGAACTGTTATATCCAAACAGGGGCGCTATGGTTTCCAGTTTGATATTGTCTCTGTAATTATGATTGATATAGTAAACGATATCATCAAGTACACTTTCGCGTGAAAAATTTCCGATTGCATTTATTATCATTTCAAATTGCACCGAAAAGAAAAGTATTATTTCATATAGATAATATTTGCCGTCGATAAGGTTAATTACCGATGAGTTGGTGGGAAATGGAATCTCTACCGTACTGTATATGTGATTTATGGTTTCTTTGATCTGAAGATAAATATCGGTTAAAAAGATTTTTATGTTGGATATATCCGTTTTTGCATAAAATAAATTTTTTTCAAGCGTAAACAGGGCATCGGCTATCTTTCTGCGGTTGTAGCTCTGTATATAGCTGCATAGCAATTTACAGTATTCATTTGTTTCCTTTGCATTTATTTCATATACTTTGTCATCAAACCCCGGAAGCTGTTCATAGCCTATTGCATGCTGGTTTTGCTCACAGAAAAAACGGCGGTTCATCAGGCATAGAGCATCCTCATAGGAATGATAAATATCCTCCACTCTGCCGGCCTCACGGCCGTAGGCAATAAATAATGAATCCAAAGGGGAACTTTTCTGAGGACTTTTGTCATAATGTCTTAGAAAGTCACGGAAATGGTTTAGTGCAAATGCTCCTTTGAGGAGGATAATATCCTTTTCATGAATCTTTATGTGTTCAAAGGATTTATTTCCCTGGTTGGTCACTTTTAAGAGGTCTGCAAAATCGTAAATCAGATTGAAGTTATCCTGATTATAATTTTCATAAATTACTACCTGATATACCGTAGCCGAAAGATTGATATCACTCAGATTAATATCTGAGATATCGCCGGTATTCAGCAGAACATCCCGTAAAATGGTGTACTTTGCCTTTTCCCGGAATTGATTCATTGTATCGGCATGCATATGCTCTTTAAGTATGTTTTCTTTTACGGTACTTACCGCACGGTACAACTCGTCATCATCAATGGGCTTTGTAAGATAAAATTCAACTCCGTAACGAATTGCTGTTTGAGCATATTTAAAATCGGAAAAACCGCTCAATATGATGAAATGTCCGGTGAAACCGTGTTCCCTGGCAAGCTGCACAATCTCGGTTCCTTGTAGTTTGGGCATGCGTATATCCAGCAGAACCAGGTCCGGATTCAGTCCCAGTATATTTTTCAGCGCATCTTCACCGTTGTTTGCTTCTCCGCAAACGGTAAACCCCAGTGAGGACCAGTCAATAATATGTTTTAGTCCTTCAAGAATGATTGATTCGTCGTCTGCAATAAAAACTTTCAGCATATACTATTCCTCCATTAAATTATGCAAGGGAAGTGTAAGAGACACAAGGGTTCCTTCCAACGGGTTACTTTTAATTTCCATTCCATATGCCTCACCATAAAATAATTTGATCCTCTGATTAATATTGTAAAGTCCTATACCTGATGCGGATTTCTTATTACGCACTTGAATACTGCTGGTTAAAGCGTCCAATTCTTCCCGGGTCATGCCAAGCCCGTTGTCAATGATATTGATTAACAAAAGGTCATCACCTTTTGTTTCTACTTTAATAACGATCTGTCCACGGGTTTCAGTGCCTTCCAGCCCGTGCAGGATGGCGTTTTCCACTATTGGCTGCAGCAGGAGGGGGAGGATCTGGTAGTCTTCCAGATTGATGTTCTCCTCAACCTTTAGTGTATAGTTGACACGGTCATTAAATCTCAGTTTTTGTATGGTCAGATAAATTGATATGTAATCCAGTTCTTTTTTTAATGTAGTGGAGGAGGTACCTGTATTTTCCAAAACATAATGCATGGATTTGCCCAATAATTTAATGACATTGGCTACTTCCGGATTTCCCTCGGTAAGTGCCTTCATACGTATGGTTTCCAGAGTATTATACAGAAAATGCGGGTTTATCTGACTTGCCAGCATTTTAAATTCCATCTTCTGCTGCTGGTTTTTTAATATCTGTTCCTGTATCTTTGCTTCATACATTCTGGCATCCATCTGCTGTATGCTTTGTATCATCACTTTCAGATCGGAATATACTTCGGATATTTCATCCTCCCCTTTAAAATCATCAATAATATGATAATTGCCGTTGCAGACCTTGTGCATTTCTCCGCGCAGCGTGACAATGCGGGAACTGAATTTGTTGGTAAAGTATATAATCAATAAAACAGGCAGTGCGGTGGCAAAAAGTAATGTGGATGTACATATTAAAATTATATTGTTTATGTCCGGCAAAGCATTAAAATCCAAAGTGGTTATATAAATCCGGTCTTTAGACGAATAGGGCAGGAGAGTCGAAATATTTGCAATACTTTTTTTGTTTTCATAGGTCAGCTGACCTGAGAACAGGTATTGTATTTTGTCGTAGTCAATAGGTATTGTCTGGTTCTGCCCTGACAAATTACGCTGAGTACTGTAAAAAACAGGATCCTGATTTACCGATACAGTGTTGAATAGAGAGTTGTTCTGAATTCTGTTTTTCAAATAATTATTGCTGATCCTGATTATTAAAACGGCATATTCTTTGGTGGATATAATCGGTATCCTCCTGATCAGGCATAATTCCTGGGAGACATGATTCCAGGTGTCAATTGAGTACAGGCTCTTCCAGGAGATGTCGGCATGCTGTATGGCCAGCCGGTACCAGTCATTTTTCGCCGTCTCTTCGGTTGCAGGTATTATGGAGGCGTACTTATGTATGGTGGGATTTGTTGTGTACAGTTCAATGGAGGATATATAAGTATTTTTATTTATATAATTCTTCACCCTGGTATAATTGATACAGCTTCTATCAGCCTCTTCCTTGCTACTGTAGCGGGTTGCCAGAAGGGTCTGGAGATTTTTATCATTAAATATTTCATCGGAAATATTGTAAACGGAAGTTGTTACTTCAAACATAATGGATTTAATACGGGTGTTATCTGCTTCAACCTGATTCTGATAATGATCCAGTAATAATTTTCTGGTATACAGTATTAAGAAAAATCCGATGATCAGGATTGGTATCAGAATTGCACTGTAGTATATGAAATATAATTGTTTTTTTACCTTTGTCCTGCTGAATAACTTACGAAAAGCAGTCAATATCTTCACAAGATTATTCCCCCTTTCCATAACATATGTATACTTACATATTATAGTAAAAAAAGGAATATGCGTCAAACACGGACTGCTTTGCAGCTGCAATGGGAGTCCAATCAATTCTGCAAGTGAGATTGTTCTCTATATTGTGAAGGTGTGATGCCATATGTTTTCTTAAAGAGAGTGGAAAAATAAGTGACATTATAGATCCCTATTTTCTCACATATTTTTGAAGCCGGCTCGCCGGTGGAATTCAGCAATTCCTTTGCCCTTTCCAGCCTGACGGTTGTAAGATAGTCGGAAAATGAGGTATTGGTGATGCTTTTGAACAGCTTGCCAATATAACCTGAGGACAGCTCCACAACATCGGCAATTATATCCAGTGATAACCCGGGGTCACTGTAATGCTGCGCTACATATGCTTTGATTTCCTCTATCTGCCTGACATGCTTCTGCGTATTTATATTACTGTTCTTTTCCTCCTGCATTTGAAGGATATTCAAGCAGAATCTTTTTATTTCTGCAAGCGTATCTTCGATAGTTTCCAGGGAGCCAAGCTGATTCATCCTGTCATAGAAATCCTTGTAGTTTTCATCAAGCAAATCCAGGCTTGCCTGAAAGTTCTTGAAAATGGCAAGCATTAACTGAGTCGAGTAATTTACCGTTTGGTAATAAGAGGCTTTTGAAATATGTTTTATAAATTCCTCACAGGATTTATTGACCTGTGACTGATTGCCGGATTGTAAAGCTTTAAGCAATTTCTTTTCACAAGTATTAGGGTATTTGCATATCTGAGAATTATGCTCTCTGACAATGGCATCGTATAAGATACTTTCGGAGCCATAGAAATATCTGTATTTTATGTTTTCCCTTGCCGATTTATAGGAGGAATATACATATTTGTCCGAAAAAACAGCATCACCCATACCGATGGAAATTGTAAAATTACAGTATTTTTTTACATTTTCCTGAATTTCCATAAGGCAGAGAATTATATCCTCATGTAAAATGTTTTCAGTAAATTGTCCCAGTACGGCTATCTCATTCTGCTCTGTAATGAGCATATCATTATGAAAATGCTTTCCCAGAAGTTCATGTGCTATGTTGCAAATACCAAATCTCATCAGAGCCCGGTCGTCTTCGGAAAATTTATTTTGAAAATTTACATAATCGTCAACTTTGACTACAAATACACGGTAAAATGGTCCTGTAAATTCCTTTTGAATTTCAGACAGGATATCTTCAGGCGCCGTAATAGTGCTTAAATTTCCTTTCAGCATATTCAGGATGTACTTTTCCTTTATGAATGGGGAGGACTGTTGAATGGAGGACTGCATTATATCACATTCCTTCCGGGAGGTGGAAAAAGCGTCCCAGATCATCTGGTATTCGTCAAACCTGAGCCTTCCTGCAGTTGAATCATTTACGGCAGGTTTTATCTTATCAATCAGCAGCTTCATAGGGTTGTAAATGCTGCGTGTCAGAAACCAGGACAGCAGAATACCAAAAAACAGAAGCAGAAAACCCGTCAGTAAAGTTACCGTACGGAGGGCATATATATTGCCAAGCAGCTGATCATATGTCTTCAGGCTTACAAAGCACCAGTCCATGGCATTTGATTTTACATAGGTTATCAGCTGTTTGGTACCGTTTATTTCCTGTATGATACCACCCTGTTTGTCAGAAGAGGCAAGGATTTTCTTTATGTAATCCTTGCCGGAAAAATTTTTCAAAAAATTGGATGGGTCGGTATGCGACAGTACCGTGCCGCTGCTATCCATAACGAAGGTGTTTGAGGGCAGTGAGGAGCTGCTCAGGCTGTTAATAATATTTTGTATATATTTTTCATCAATATTGATTATGATTGCATGATTATTGGAGGCCGGGTAAGGAAAAAAAATGAATGACAGGGTACGTATGGTCTGCTGGTAAACAGAATTGCCGTAGGATTGTATTCTTGGAACAAATGTAAAGTATTTTTTATTGTCAAGTTTAAGCAAATTAAAGGTATCCACTCTGCTTTTTTCCATCAGGTCCAGCGGAACCGCCAGTGTATTATAGTAATTTCCGTTGGACGTGTTGCATAGCTCTATATATTTGACAAACGGATATACGTCCAGTATGCGTGACAGCTGCATTGAAGCATTATAGGCTGCTATTTTGTCCGCATTGTCGGAATATAAAAATGAAACGATATTGTTGTCAATTGTTAACTGTTTGGCTATGTTCATTACCTGGCTGTATATAAGATCCGAGGTGTAGCTGGTCTGAGTGAGCATTGACCTTGAATTTGTATCTATTTCCTTAACAGTGCTGGAAGAGAACATCACGAATAATATCGAGCATACAAGGCTGATAGTCAGGGTGATTAGCAATATGTATGAAATTATTATTCTTCTGTAAATTTTATATTGATGTAACCTTCTAAGTATATTCATAAAAACATACTCCTGATAAATAAATTATTTTCGCATCATTGCCAATGAAATTCATAGACTATACATTAATTCTGAAAAAGGAGAGTACGCCGACTTTATAAGATTATAATATAGTCTTTTTGATAGTACAAGGTAATAAATTCTATTTAATTATTCAGCCAATGGCCAAAGGTATTCTTTTTTTCTTTTAAATCGCATAAATACTGGTTTGCATGTTATTTAGGATATCGAAATATTGAAAATAATATCCTATATTTGAAAGCGGCTGTGTAAAAAAGTGAAAATCAGTTTGCCATCTTGAGATTTACATACAATATTTCAGAGGGTATACTTCGACTTGCATGCAGACACAGATATGGAAAATCTATAAGGAGGAAGTATATGCAGCACGGCATTGATTACAGTAGTAATTCGATTAAAAAAAAGAAAAATTATAATTTGGGAACAGATATATCAAGAAATCTTTCATCCTATTTACTTGCTGTACCCGCTATTTTATACACACTTGTATTTGGATATATGACGTATCCATATATGCTCATAGCATTTCAACAATTTGATTACAGGAAAGGACTGCTGAACAGTGATTGGGTAGGGATTAAGAATTTCGAGTTTTTTTTCAAATCCAATTATGCCTTTACAGTAACTGCAAACACACTTAAGCTTAATCTTCTATTTATCATCGTAAGCACACTTGCTGCGGTAATACTTGCACTTGCGCTTAATGAGCTAAAGAACAGAGCCTTTTTAAAGGTATCACAGTCCATAATGTTATTTCCGAACTACCTGTCCTGGATAGTAGTCAGTTTTATGCTCTACGGTCTTTTTTCAGTAGAATTGGGATTTATAAATAATTTTTTAAAATATTTTGGGTTTAGTCCCGTAAACTGGTATGCGGAAGCCGGTGCATGGCCTGCCATTCTCACAATAATGAAAACCTGGAAAACTGCGGGGATGAATGCGGTTATATATCTGGCGGCAATCACAGGCATAGATGAATCCATATATGAATCTGCGAGAATTGACGGTGCCAACAGGTGGCAGCAGTGCAAATCCATAACATTGCCATTATTGATGCCCACCGTAACAATACTTGCACTTCTCCATATCGGAAGAATCATGTACGGGGATTTTGGTATGATTTATGCACTGATAGGAGATAATGGAGTTCTTTATCCCACAACGGATGTTATAGATACATATTTATTCAGATCGCTGCGGCAAATAGGAGATCCTGCGCAGGCAATGGCTATCGGATTATTCCAGTCGGCCATCGGATTCCTGATGGTATTTGGTGCAAACTGGGTGACGAAAAAATTCTTTAAGGAAGGCGCATTATATTAGAGGAGGACAGCCATGAGAAAGAAGTTTAATTTATATCAAGCAATGATTTATTTTGGTGTTTCATTGTTTACCGCTTTTTGCCTGATACCTATGCTTTTAACCGTAATTGTATCTATTTCGGATGAGACTTCCATACAGAAAAACGGTTACAGTTTCTTTCCGGAAAAATTATCGTTATATGCATATAAGGTGATTTTCAATGGCGGAGAACTTGTTAAAAACTCGTATATGATATCCATTGCCGTAACAGTCATAGGTACACTGATAGCAGTGATGATTACAGCAATGGCGGCATATACGCTGGCAAATAAAAATGTAAGGTACCGTAACGGGCTGGCTTTGTTCTTTTTCATAACAATGGTATTTTCTGCCGGTATTGTGCCCTGGTATCTGGTATGCCGGAACTTCAAGCTGGTAAATAATATATTTGCACTTGTTATCCCAAGCCTCATGTTCAGTCCGTTTAATCTGTTCCTGGTGAAGAACTTCATGGAAGGTATTCCTGACGCACTTCGTGAATCGGCGACTATTGACGGGGCGAGCGATATTAAGATTGCATTTAAAATCTATTTTCCGCTGTGCGTACCGGTACTGGCTACAGTGAGTCTCTTCTACGGATTGGCTTATTGGAACGACTGGTTTAATGCAATAATGCTTGTGGACAATCAAAAATTATATCCGCTTCAATATCTTCTGCTGAGGCTGCAGTCGGAAATCAGCATGATAAACAAGTTCCAGGGGGCTATTGGCCAGGGAGAGGCTGCACCTCCTACCGAATCCATAAAGATGGCTACGGCAATTATTACCATAGGACCAATTGTTCTGCTGTATCCGTTTTTGCAGAAATATTTTGTGAAGGGATTGATTATCGGTTCTGTAAAGGGATGATATAGGCCTGAAAAGGATTATATAAATATAAAACAAAGGAGTGTCGATGAATGAAAAAGTTTTTAGCTTTAACGGTTTCTGCCGCAATACTGGGAGCTTTGCTGACAGGGTGCGGAGGAAGCAGTGCCGGAAACGAGTCGGCCGGAACTCAAAGTGCATCGGAAACAAACGTTGGGGAAGTCCAGTCAACAGTTACAATTAAGTATTATTTGCCGGGCAACCAGCCAAAGGACTATGAGACAGTGGCCGCAGAAATCAACAAGAAACTTAAAGAGGACAAAGTAGGGGTTCAGCTGGAAAGGAATTACGTTCCTTTCGACGCATGGCAGCAAAAAATAAACATAATGCTGTCAACCGGTGATGAATTTGATATGTTCCAGGTTATGAACGATCAGACCCCACTGTCAAGCTATATTGCTAAAAATGCTCTTGCAGATCTGACCGAACCTTTTAACCAGTATGGTGAAAATATCAGGAAAGTAGTTCCGGAATCCATATTCTCAGGGGCTTCTGTCGAAAACAAACTATACGGCATACCTACATACTGGTATGAGACCGGTACACAGGGCGGATTTGACATCAGACTTGATGTTTTAAAGAAATATAATCTGGAGGTTCCGAAAACTCCTGACGAGCTTCTGAAGGCTGCCGAAGTGATAATCAAAAACTGGGATGGGGCCAATAAGCCGTATTGGGCTAATTTTACAAGCGGAACCGATATAAATGAAATGCCCACACACCGTACCTATGATTCCTGGCCCTTCTGTATAAAAGACGGATTGTTTTATTGTGATGCAGACGGAAATATAAAGAGCTGGTATGAAACTCCTGAATTTAAAAAAGACAGCGAGTTTATGAAAAAGGCATATGGCATAGGTCTGGTACATCCTGATATCCTTGTTCTAAAGTCGGAACAGTCGGTTGCAATTGCCAATAACGGGGATTGGTTTATGTCTGCCGGACTTGGAACACAGAGTTATGCAAATATGAAAAAAAATAATCCAAATGCAACAAATCAGGATGTAGTTCCGGTATTTTTCAATCCTGAAAAACAGTATGTAAGACCTTATACCGTAAAAAATGCAAATGCTGTTCCGATCAACAGCAAACACCCCGAAGCTGCTGTGAAATTTGTCAACTGGCTGTGGGCAAATCAGGAAAATTATGACCTGTACTTCTACGGCATAGAAAATAAACATCATAAAAAGGTTGGAGAACATGGTATTGAAAGAATTGTGGATCCTAATAACAATAACTCTCCTACCTACAAGGATTGGGATTGGATGTCGGGTAACATTAACTTCTTAAGATATGATGATGTCAATGGATTCCCTGCCGATAACAAGATGATTTACACGGCTAATGAAAGCGCTGTAAATATTCCTGTTGCCAATTTCCAGTTTGACGCATCAAAGGTACAAACCGAGTATGCAAATGTAAAAACACAGGCACAGGCTGTTATGCTTCCAATATATCTGGGGCTTCAGGATTACGACAAGGCTTATGATGCTGCACTGCAGAAGCTTAAGGCGGCAGGTCTTGACAAGGTAATACAGGAGTATGAGACACAGTTTAAAGCATGGCAGGCAAATGGAGGCAAGTAAAAAAACAGATATCTATTCATAATGGCAGCAGGGCTGATGACCAAAGGGCAGAAGCCCTGCTGTTTGTTAGAAAGGGTTGGTTATGCTTAAATATAAAAACAGTTTATTGGCCACAGAAGCAAGAATTGATGATTTGATGGGAAGAATGACCCTGAAGGAAAAGGTGGGGCAGCTTAACCAGAGGATTTTCGGCTGGCGTGCGTATAAAAGGACGAAAGGCAGCTATGAGATTACCGAAGAATTTAAGCAGGAAGTAGCTTTCGGTGATGGTCTCGGCGCACTATACGGTTTGTTCCGTGCAGATCCGTGGTCGGCAGTTACCTTTGAGAACGGAATCCCGTGGGAGGATTGTGTAAAAGTGACCAACAAACTTCAGCGCTATGTTCTCGAAAATACAAGATTAGGAATACCCCTGCTGTTTTCGGAAGAATGCCCTCATGGACATATGGCACTTGACGGCACAATATTTCCTGCAAATCTTGGCATTGGTTCCACCTGGAATCCGGAGCTTTATGAGGAAGCCTTCACCTGTGTCGCTTCTGAAATAAGGTCCAGAGGAGGACATCTTGGATTGGTTTCGGCGCTTGATATCATGCAGGACCCCAGATGGGGGCGTTCCGAGGAATGCTTCGGTGAGGATCCGTATCTTTCAGCAAGTATGGCGTATGCAGTCACGTTGGGAATGCAGGGAGAGTCTGCGGAAGATTTGAAAAGGTCAGACAGGGTTGCCGCCGTATTGAAGCATTTCTGCGCGCAGGGAGCAGCTTTGGGAGGTCATAACGGAAAATCGGCGGTGATAGGTGAAAGAGAACTCAGAGAAATCCATCTGCCTCCGATGAAAGCCGGTATTAAGGCAGGAGCCGTGGGATGCATGGCGGCATACAATGAAATCGACGGAACATACTGTCATGCAAACCGCTTCCTGCTGACGGATATTTTACGGAAGGAATGGGGTTTTAGCGGTGTTTTGATGTCTGACGGCTGTGCGGTAGACAACCTGAAAAGAATTGCCGGCAGTGAGGAGGGAGCAGTAGCTGCGGCTGTGAATGCCGGGGTGGATTTGAATCTCTGGAATCATTCGTATCTGAGCCTGGAAGCCGCCGTAACCAGTGGAAAGGTAAGCGAAAAAGTCATTGATGAGGCCGTGAGAAGGGTATTGAATTTGAAATTCCTGATGGGACTTTTTGACAAGCCGTATACTGATGAAGACAAATCGGTATTTCCCGCACAGGCTGAAAAAAGCTCCCATATAAACCTTAGGGTAGCGCAGGAGTCTGTGGTGCTTTTAAAAAATGAGAACAACGTGCTGCCGTTGAAAAAGGATATAAAAAGAATTGCGGTAATCGGACCCAATGCGGATAACATCTATAACCAGTTGGGGGATTACACACCTCCTCAAAGACCGGGGACAGGCGTAACGGTACTTCAGGGAATATGTTCCTCGGTTTCTCCGGCTACCGAGGTGGTTTATTCCAGAGGCTGCGGAGTAAGAGATACCTGCAGGGAAGGGTTTTCGGATGCTATCAGTGCCGCAAAAAATTCTGATGCGGTTATCCTTGTTCTGGGAGGCAGCAGTGCACGTAATTTTGATGTTGCCTTTGATAAAAACGGAGCTGCCATGGTTTCAAAGCAGGCCGGCGAGATGGACTGCGGGGAAGGGATGGATGTTGCCGACCTGGAGCTGGGAGGGGTGCAGACCGAACTGGCAAAGGAACTGGCAGCGGTTGGAAAACCCTTGATTGTAGTATTGATTCAGGGACGCCCTCATGCCGTTCAATGGATCAGCGAAAACTGCGCAGCTGTTTTGTGCGGCTGGTATCCCGGAAAGGAAGGCGGCAGGGCAATTGCGGATATTATCTTCGGAGATGTCAATCCCAGCGGGAAATTGCCGGTATCCATTCCAAGAAGTTCTGCACAGCTGCCGGTTTATTATAATTACAAGGAGACCTCCAGCTATCTGGATATGCCGGCTGCTCCGCTTTATCCCTTTGGATTCGGATTGAGCTACACAACATTTGAGTATAATTCCATGACCATAAGCCGGCGGCAGATATCTGCCTGTGAATTGGAGCAGAATGATGCGGTAACTGTGAAGGTAGAGATAACAAATACAGGAACAGCACCAGGACAGGAAGTGGTTCAGCTTTATATCTCGGGAAAGAATTCAGGATTAAGCCGGAGAAACATGGAATTGAAAGGATTTAAAAAGGTTATGCTTGCACCGGGTGAAACCAAAACTGTCGTTTTAAAGCTGGGCAGCGAGGAACTGGGCATATGGGATGCTGAAATGAAATTTGCGGTCAAACCCGGAATTGTGGAAATTATTACTGGCAAAGATACACAAAGGGCGTTGAAAGAAGTTCTAAGCATTGTATAGATTCAAGGGGGTGAAGAAATAATGGATAAATTACCTTCAGCTGTTGAGAAGGCCGTCAGGTGCACAATGGAAAAACTGGAGGGCAGGGCCAAGCTTCAAAGTATGTTTAAAAACTGCTTTGAGAATACCCTGGTGACTACCACCGAATTAACCGGGGATGGAGATACTTTTGTATTTACCGGAGACATACCTGCAATGTGGCTGAGGGATTCTTCAGCACAGGTCAGGCATTATATACCGTTTGCCGGGCAGGATGAAGCACTGGCGGAAATTATTTCAGGATTAATAAAGAGGCAGATTAAATATATTAATATTGATCCCTATGCAAATGCATTCAACAGGGAAGCAAACGGTAAATGCTACCGCTTGGATATTACAGAAAGAAGCCGGTGGGTATGGGAGAGAAAATATGAACTGGATTCCCTGTGCTATCCCATGCAGCTTGCCTACCTGTATTGGAAGGCTGCCGGAAGGGTGGATATATTCGATGATGCCTTCAGGAAGGCAATGGAGACCATTGTTGATTTATGGACCGTGGAGCAGAGACATCCCGAAAAATCCCGGTATAGATTTCAAAGAAACAGCAGTCTGGAAAGCGAAACTCTCTCAAATGGGGGGCTTGGCGGAGAAACAGGCTATACCGGGATGACCTGGTCGGGTTTCAGGCCAAGCGATGATGCCTGCAAATACGGGTACCTGATTCCTGCCAATATGTTTGCAGTAATAGTATTGGGATATATGGGGCAGATAGCGGCTGAAGTGTATGAGGACAAACGGCTGGAATACAAAGCGGCAAACCTGAAAGAGGAGATAGACGGTGGGATTCAGACCTACGGGGTTTACCGGCATCCGGTTTATGGCAGGATATATGCCTATGAGACCGACGGATTGGGCAATTACAACCTGATGGATGATGCAAATGTGCCAAGCCTGCTGTCCATACCTTATCTGGGCTATAGAGATGAAAATGATCCAATTTACATAAATACAAGAAGGTTCATATTAAGTGAAGACAATCCATATTACTACCGTGGAATATTTGCAGACGGCATAGGCAGCCCGCATACTCCAAAAGGCTATATCTGGCATATGGCATTATGTATGCAGGCACTTACATCAAAGGACAGGGATGAGATAGAAAAGATACTGGGACAATTGGAGAGCACCGACAATGATACCGGCTTTATGCATGAAGGGTTTAACCCTGACAAGCCCGCAGAGTTCACCCGTCCATGGTTTGCATGGGCTAATTCTCTGTTTGCAGAGCTGATCTGTAAAATTTCGGGCACTTATAAATAATTTGTATAATTGGGGGTAGTTGCTGTGAGGGAAGAAACGGTTGGACTTAAAAGGACGCCTGAATACTGGAAGTGGTTTTGTGAAGGAAGGTATGGCATGTTTATCCATTGGGGACCGTATTCCCTGTATGGAAAGGGTGAGCAGATACTGTACCGGGAACACCTGGACCAAAATGAATATGCAAAAAAGGCATGTGAATGGAAGCCTGAAAACTATGATCCCAGGCTTTGGGCAAAAATTGCAAAAAAAGCAGGGTTCAGATATGCATGCCTTACTACACGCCATCACGACGGGTATTGCTTGTGGGACACGAAATATACTGATTATTCAAGTGCCTGCCAGGCAGCAAAAAGGGATTTTGTAAGGGAATTTGTCGAGGCATTCAGAGCTGAAGGCTTAAGAGTCGGACTCTACTATTCTCTGGGAGACTGGAGAATACCGGCCTTTTATGAGGGCCCCGGGAAAGACCCCGCAGGCTGGAACAGGATGAAGGAGTATATTCATAACCAGGTGGAGGAGCTTTTGACCCAATACGGAAAAATAGACCAGTTCTACTTTGACGGTATTTGGCCAAGGGATGCCCATGAGCTTGGAAGTACGGAGTTAATTGAAAAAATGCGCAGGCTTCAACCCCATATTTTGATAAATAACCGTCTTGCTCTTGCAAAGGATACTGCAAAGCTTCATGCCGACGGCGGAATGGGTGCGGGAGAATCCGACGAACTGGGGGATTTCGGTACTCCGGAACATAATATAGCGGCAGATCCCAACCGTTTATGGGAGTCCTGCCAGGTAACCACCTGGAGGCTTTGGGGGTATGCAGCAGGCGAGAGATGGCGTGACAGCGATGTAATTCTGGATATGCTGTGCGAGTGCGTGGAAAAAGGAGGAAACCTGCTGCTGAATGTGGGTCCCCAGGCTGATGGTCAGCTGCCTCCGGAATTTGTGGCACGGGCACTTGAAATAGGCAGATGGCTGGAGGTTCATGGAGAAGCCATATATGGTGAAGGCGGCGGAGATGTTACCGAATTTGTCACCCGAGGAAGACAGATAACAAAAGGGAGCAATCTTTACCTGGTTATACGGTTTTGGGACGGTGAGCAGGAAATGTGCCTTATGGATATGATAACACCGGTTAAAAGGATTACTCTCCTGACTACGGGCCAGGAGCTGGATTTTGTTCAAAAGGGCGAAAAACTTGTTATCCGCGGGCTGCCAAAGGAAAGACCCGGAAGACTGTTCCCCGTGATCAAGGTTGAATGCGAAGGAAAACCCGAAGCAAATCAATGGGGCAAGGAGAGGATCTGGTTTGGTGACGGCTTGCGTTTGGCGGATTGGGCCCGTACAAGAGGAGAATCCGTCTATGTTGACGGCAGACTGAGATGAGGCCGGGCATAAGAACTGGTGCAAAATGTATAATCAAAGGAGCATACTGAAATGAAAATGTTGGATCTGCTTGAAACACCTTCAGTTGTGGTCGATATGGAGAAGGTTCATGAAAATCTGAAAAGGATGAGTGAGCATGCTGCAGCCTGCGGCTGTTCGCTGCGGCCCCATATAAAGACTCATAAAATTCCCGAGCTGGCACAGCTTCAGCTCAGGTACGGAGCATGCGGAGTTACCTGTGCCAAAGTATCGGAAGCCGAGGTGATGGCCGATGCGGGAATAACGGACATTTTTATTGCCTACCCCCTTGTAGGAGAATTCCGCATCAACAGGGCAATTGGTCTTGCAAAGCGTATCAGGCTAATCCTGGGAGCAGACAGCGTGGAAGGAGCGGTCATGCTGTCACAGGCGGCCCGGGCTGCGGGTATTGAACTTGAAGTGCGTCTGGAAATAGACACCGGTCTGAAACGTACGGGGATACCATTTGAGGCGGCTGAGGAAACATGTAAAACAATAGCTGCAATGCCGGCAATCAGGGTGAGTGGAATCTATACCTTCCGGGGTTTGATTTTTAACGGCAGCCCTACCACCGACAACAGTGCCGCGGGCCGCCAGGAAGGTGAAATGCTGGCAGCACTGGCAGGCAGATTAAGATCAGAAGGGCTTGACATCAGAGATGTAAGCTGCGGATCAACACCTACTGGCAGCTATGCGGCTGAAGTAAAAGGAGTGACTGAAATCAGACCTGGTACTTATATATTCCAGGATTATATGCAGGTATGTGAAGGCTCCTGTTCTTCGGAGGAGTGCGCGGCGTCGGTGCTGGTGACGGTAGTGAGCACTCCCGCGGATAATTACGCGGTGGTTGACGGGGGAAGCAAAACCTTCGGCACCGATTTTCCTGTAGGGCTGCCTCCTTTTTACTTCAAGGGCTATGGTCATGTAAAGGATAATCCTGACCTGGTTTTGTCCCGTGTCAATGAAGAACATGGGATAATTACGGGCCTGTCGGGCATAACCGGGCTTAAAGTGGATCAGAGGCTGTCAATTATTCCTGTACATATATGCAGTACTTTAAACCTTCATAATCATATCTGGCTGGCGGAGAAGGACATGTACAGGAAAGTACGCGTGGAAGCACGCGGAATGCTGGTTTAACGGGGGGACACTATGGAAGACATTATTATCCGGAATGGATTGATTGTGGATGGAACCGGAAAACCTCCCTTTATTGGCGATGTTGCCATGAAGGATGGAAAAATCTCCGGTATTGGAATTCTAAACGGACTGAAGGCTCTAAAAGAAATTGATGCGGCAGAACGGTGCATAACTCCCGGATTTATAGATATTCACCGCCATGCTGATCTGAGGGTATTCAGTTCTGAATTTGGAAAGACGGAATTATTTCAGGGAATTACAACCTGCATTTCAGGAAACTGTGGCATGTCTGCCGCACCATGTATAAAAGGAAAAGAGGACATTCTTTACGGCTACCTGGAGCCCTGCCTTGGAAAGCCTGTACACAATAGCGGATTTGCCGTATTCGGTGAGTACATGAAGGCTGTTTCGGAGCAGCCGCTTGCTCTTAATTTCGGCAGCTATGTGGGCAGCGGAACAATACGTATTGCAGTAAAGGGCTTTGACCCGTCCCCCATGTCCCCGGAAGAAATGGGAAAAGCAAAAGCCATGGTGGCTGAGGCTATGGAAGCGGGTGCGTTTGGACTATCAATGGGGATCATGTATTCTCCCGAGTGCTATTACTCAATTGGTGAAATGATAGAGCTGGCAGGGACAGCTGGAAAATATGGCGGTATTCTTGTGACCCATATGCGCGGAGAGGGAGACAGCCTGCCGGATTCAGTGGCAGAAGTGCTCCACATTGCCAGCCAGGCCGGAGTACCTCTCCACATCAGCCATCTAAAGGCCGCAGGACGAAACAACTGGGGGAAGGCTATCTACAGGGCTTTTGAGCTAATTGAGTCTGCAAGAGCAGCAGGTCAGGATGTAACCTGCGATGTCTATCCCTATGAGGCAGGGTCAACCATGCTGCTTACTGTGATTCCGCCAAAGCTGCTGGCCGGGGGTGTGGATAAAGCTCTTGCTTATCTGAAGACTGCAGCAGGCAGGGAAAAACTGCGTCAGGAACTTTCGGTGAAGCATCAGGACTGGGATAACCTTGTTTTGTCCCTGGGCTGGGACAGAGTTGTGATAAGTTCGGCAGCTGCCGAAGAAAATCAAAGGTATGTTGGAAAGAGCATTGCAGCTATATCTGAAGAAATGGGCTGTGATGAAGTTGACGCAGTTTGCAGCCTTCTGCTGTCCGGGAACGGAAAGGTTGGCATAGTAATTTTCAGTATGTCTCCCGAGGATGTATGTGAGGTTATAAAAAAACCTTATTCGATGATAATTTCCGATTCCATCTATCCGGCATCGGGAAACCCGCACCCGAGACTCTATGGAGCCTTTCCGAGGCTATTGGCCAAATACGTAAGGGATAAAAAAATAATTACACTGGAGGAGGGTGTAAAAAAAATGACCTCCATGCCTGCCAGGCGGTTGGGTATGCGGGAGCTGGGAGAAATAAAAGAAGGCTTCCGGGCTGATCTTTTAATTTTTGATCTGTCAAAGGTAGAGGACACGGCAACTTATGAAAAACCGGTACAGGTGGCCGGGGGCATTGACCTGGTTTTAATCGGAGGCAAGCCGGTTATTTTGGACAGGCTTTTGTCAAGGCAGAAGTGCGGAAGCTTCTTTGTACCTGAAAGAGTTTAATTTAACTCGTAGTGCTAGTTAAATTGTCGTTCAACTTTGCAGTTGCACAGTTTATGTTGATTATACAGGTACGCGAGTACAACTTCAAGCAATGGAGAGCACGGTAAAAGTGCTTGCTGAAATCTGTAGGTGAAAAACAAGGATTTTTGCCGGCAAATTGACAGGAGGTCAATTTGAGCAGCACGCGAGACCCGGATGGTCGAGTCGCTGCGACGGCAAGAAAATACTTGTTATGAACCGTACTATTTCAAGTAAGCGCTTTGTGTGCCAGCATTGATTGAAGTTAGTATGGAAGTACCGGTATAATCAGTAACAATTTTTACTTGCTAAAGTTATAGACCAATTAGCACAATGAGTTAATTTAACTTTTTTACTATTTGACAGCGTGTTTAACACGCAGATGGGAGAATGACATGAATGTAAACGATAAAATGGTTGAAATGGGCATAAGTATACCAAACCCGCCCCCGCCTGGAGGCATTTACAGTCCGGCTGTGGAATTTAGCAATAATCTTGTATATTCGTCGGGGTGCGGACCACAGGTGGACGGTAAACCGCTTTATCTTGGCAAGCTGGGAAGTGACCTTACTCTGGAGCAGGGACAGCAGGCAGGAGTTGCCTGCATGAAAAATGTACTCAGCGTTGTAAGACAACAAATAGGGGATCTTGGCCGGATAAAAAGAGTGGTGAAGATACTGGCACTGGTGGCAAGCGACAACAATTTTTATGATCAGCCGGCAGTGATGAATCCTGCTTCCCAACTGCTGATGGACATATTCGGAGAGGAAGCCGGCAAGGCAGCCCGCTCGGCCATAGGTGTAAATGTTCTGCCGGGTAATATACCGGTAGAAATCGAGGTGTTGTTTGAACTTAAATAATTAATTACAGGTGAAGAGATGATGAGAATAAATTTCCATGGCAGCCTGGATGATATCTCCATGGGGCTGGAGGAACTAATTACGGATATAGGTCTTGAAAATGACCCGGGAGGGTTTCCGGTGGAGGTCGGCAGGTGCGGTGAAGGCCTGAAAGTCGAACTTTCAGAAGGAAGGGGACTTATAGAATATAAGGAGAAATCCGATTTTTTCCGGGCCCTGCCGCATCTGGCGGCCAATATGGGAAAAGGTCCTTTTAAGCTGTATGAAAAGAAATGTTTTGATACAGTATGTGTTATGGTAGATGCATCCAGAAATGCAGTGCCAACTGTTGAATCGGTAAAACTGCTATTGAGAAAAATGGCTTTGATGGGTTTGAACATGCTCATGCTGTATACCGAAGATACATATGAGGTGCCAGAACAGCCCTATATGGGATATATGAGAGGGAGATACAGCTTCGACGAGCTCAGACAATGCGATGAATATGCATTCATGCTGGGAATAGAAATGGTGCCGTGCATCCAGACCCTCGCCCACCTGCCGAGGCTGCTGCAGTGGAAATGCTTCGGTAATATCAGCGACACCGAGGATATACTGCTGGCAGGAGAGCCCGGGACCTACAGGCTTATTGATGAATTGATAAAAGCCGCCTCGGCCCCTTTCCGTTCAAAAAGGATTCATATTGGAATGGACGAGGCACATTTTATAGGGCTGGGCAAATACCTGACTCTGCATGGGCCTGAGTCAAGGTTTGACATTCTCAATAATCACCTGCAAAAGGTTGTTGAAATAGCCGGGAAGTATAATTTGAAACCAATAATATGGAGTGATATGTATTTCCGTCTTGTCAATCCTTCTGGGGATTACGCCGCAGACGAGATACCGGAAGAGGTAATCGGAAAAATTCCGGCAGCCGTTCAGCTTGTCTATTGGGATTACTACAACTCCGACAAGGAAGTCTACCTTCGGAAACTTAAGCAGCATGAAGCCATGAAAAAGGGGACCATATTTGCCGGGGGAATCTGGACCTGGAACGGAACTTCGGTGAGCTACAGCAAATCACTGCTTACTACGTTTCCTGCCGTTGAGGCTTGCAGGGAGACCGGAATAAAAGAGGTGATAGTAACCCTCTGGGGTGATGACGGAGCTGAAACCGACTTTTTTCAGGCACTGCTGGGAATCCAGCTCTATGCGGAATTGAGCTATAATCCCGGAAGGATCCATATGGAGCTGGTAAAGAGGAGGTTCCGGGAATGTACCGGAGGAGATTCAGACGCTTTTCTTGATCTGGACAAGCTTGATAATATCAATGGAAACAGTCTTAATAAAGCAGCAGTAAACACGTCAAAGCTTGCATTGTACCAGGACGTGATGCTGGGCCTTTTTGACAGCCATTTTGAAGGCCGGGATCTGTCGGATTATTATGCAGAACTGGCGGACAGGTTTAAGGCACACGCCTCTGCCAATAATTCCTGGGCATATTTATTCCGGCCCATTGCTTTACTGTGTGAAATACTGTCTCTGAAAGCAAATATGGGCATAAAGTTAAAAGCAGCTTATGACAGCGGAGATAAGGCCATATTTCAGGTCTTGCTGGAAAGAATAAAACAAACTCGTGAGCTCATGCAGGAACTCAGAAAAGAATACAGGGAATTGTGGCTCCGGGATTTTAAACCTTTTGGCTTTGAGGTCTTAGATATAAGGCTGGGAGGCGTGCTTGCCAGACTTGAATATGCACAGGCCCGGGTGGAGGACTATGTCAGGGGGAGGGTAAACCGGCTGCCGGAACTGGAAGAAATCCGGCTTCCTCACGACAGGGCACTAAATACAATAGAAGATGGACTTTGCCGGTTCAACAGGTGGCACCAAACCGTGACTGCATCTTATATAGGACACAATATACCATAACATAACAATTGCGGCAGCTTAAGGGCAATAGAATTAAATGGAGGATTATTTATGTTTACTCTGGATTTGAACGGTTTATGGAAAATGAAGAGTATTGACGGCGTAGATTGGATCGATGCAAAGGTACCGGGTACGGTCTTTAACGATCTTATGAATGCCGGCATTATGGAAGACCCCTTTTACAGGGATAATGAATTGAAGGTCAGGGAGTTTGCAGCCCTGGATTACCAATATTACAGGGAATTTGATGTGCCTGGGGAACTACTGTGTCAGGACAGTGTGGTTTTACATTGTGATGGATTGGATACGATGACCGAAATAAAAATTAACAACGTTTATATTGCAAATACTGATAATATGCACAGAAACTATGAGTTTGACATAAAGAACCTTCTGAAGCCCGGAAAGAATTCTATAAGAATTGTTTTTTACTCCCCTGTAAACTATATAGAAAAAAAGGATAAGGAATACCATTTATATGGAGATGGGGGCAATACAATACCCGGGATCTCCTATATACGCAAGGGCCATTATATGTTCGGCTGGGACTGGGGGCCCCAGATACCTGATTCGGGCATATGGAGAAATATATCCATTCTTGGTTATACAGGTGCAAAGCTGCAGGATGTATATATTACGCAAAGGCACAAAGAGGAAATGGTTTCTCTGGATATCAGGGTTAGAGCCGAACTTTTCGACAAACTGCCTTTTATTATTGAAGCAGAAGTGCTGACTCCTGATATGAAGACAATACGGGTATCGGCGCCGGCTTCCGGTAATGAAATACATCTGTCACTTGACATTGAAAATCCAAGCTTGTGGTGGCCCAATGGTTTTGGTGACCAGTCCCTCTATAATGTAAAAGTTAAAATAATCCAAGATGAAGAGCTGTTGGATTTAAAAGAGCTTACCATAGGTTTAAGAACTTTGGGTATTAAAAGAGAGAAGGATCAATGGGGAGAGTGCTTTGAGTTTGCAGTTAACGGTGTATCCATTTTTGCAATGGGTGCCGATTACATACCTGAAGACAATATACTTTCGAGATGCAGCCGTGAGAAAACCGAGAGTCTTATCAAACAGTGCAAGGAAGCGAATTTTAACTGCCTTAGAGTATGGGGCGGAGGTATATATCCCGAAGACTATTTTTTTGACCTCTGTGACAAATATGGCCTGATCGTATGGCAGGATTTTATGTTTGCGTGTGCGGTATACGAGATGAATGAAGAGTTTGCGCAAAATATACGCAAAGAAGCCGAAGACAATATCAGAAGAATCAGGCACCATGCATGTCTGGGCCTTTGGTGCGGAAACAACGAAATGGAACTGGCATGGGAATGCTGGGATATTCCAAAGGTTCCCAGACTGAAAACCGATTATATCAAACAATTCGAAGTTCTTTTACCTCAAGTGGTTAAGGAAAATGACCCCGGGACATTTTACTGGCCTGCATCGCCTTCTTCGGGAGGAGGGTTCGACGATCCCAATGATGAAAACCGGGGAGATGCCCATTATTGGAAGGTGTGGCATGGCTTGCGGCCCTTTGGCGATTACCGGAAATACTATTTCAGGTTTGTATCGGAGTTCGGGTTTCAGGCTTTTCCTTCTCTTAAAACAATAGAGGCTTTTACACTTCCGGAAGACCGGAATATATTTTCATATGTTATGGAAAGACACCAGAAAAATGGCACGGCTAACGGAAAGATTTTATTTTACCTTTCGGATAATTTCAAATACCCTAAAGATTTCAGTTCTTTGCTGTATGCTTCACAGATACTCCAGGGCGAGGCTATCAGAACGGGAGTTGAACACTGGAGGAGGAACAGGGGCCGCTGTATGGGGGCAATATACTGGCAGTTGAACGATTGCTGGCCTGTGGCATCCTGGTCAGGTATCGACAGCTTTGGAAGGTGGAAGGCCTTACACTACTATGCAAAGAGATTTTTTGCACCTGTTTTGCTGTCAGCCCGGCAGGAGGAAACAAAAGTTGAATTGTATTTATCGAATGAAACCATGGCGGCAGCAAATTGTACTGTGTTTTGGGAATTGAGGAATGATGCGGAAATACTCACAGAAGGCAGTACGGAGGCATGTGTTGAGGCTTTGAGTTCAAAATCATGTGTTGAGCTTGATTTTGGAGATATTTTGGAAAATAACAGTGATAGGATGAGTACATATCTTGTGTATTCAATGGTTTCAGACGGAAGGGAATTGGCGGGAGAAACCCTCCTGTTCGTAAAGGAAAAGCATTTTAAATTTACAAATCCACAAATTGGAGCCAAAGTATATGAAGACGAAAGCGGTTTTGAAATATGTGTTGCAGCAAAAGCGCTTGCAAAACATGTTGAACTGTCATTGGAGGACATTGACTGTGTTTTCAGCTGCAATTATTTTGATCTTTCACCGCAAAGAGCTAAAATAATTCGGGTTGAAAGGGATGGACTGCCCGAAGGCGTTGGAAAGGAAGATATAAGCAGCAAGCTGAGAATCAGATGTATATATGATATTGCATAAAAAAATGGGTGCTCCGGTACAGCTTCAATAAATGGGCAGGTTCATTGGAAGTCATTTATTGAGGTTGGTACGGTAGCACTAGTTCATTTTTTACATGTATTTCAATTGTTCCAGTTTTGCGACACTCCCTGTCAGACAAATGAAATTATTTATATGCAATGGTGTAAATAAGAATTATATTTACAAAAATATGTTGAATTTACATATTATGACATGATAATATATTCATAAGCCAATCAATTTTAAATTCGGTCAAATATCATTCATCAAATATTCAAATAATACAACACTCAAACATTCAAACGATAAATCGAGGAAAGCTATTAAGTTGGACAGCTTGGTGATTACTGCCCTGTTTCGTATGTAAGGGGGATTGATAAATTTAATATTTCCTTTTCCTTAATTAACCAAATCAAATTTTCCGATGCGTATGCCATCAAAACTTATTTATAAATAAAAAGGAGGTATGATTATGTATAGTTTAAAGAATATTCTCGGGATATTCTTGGTTATCATGCTTGTTGTTGCCTGTACATTTGTGCAGACTCCCATGACCAACGCGGAAAGTAATGCGGCTGTAATTGTATACGGGGATGCCAATGGGGATGGTAATGTTGACTCTCTTGATCTTGCAGCGCTGAAGTCTTACCTTTTAGGCAGAGGTACCCTGGCAAACAGGGAAGCCGCTGATACTAACGTTGACGCAGCAGTTGATTCCATAGACCTGGCAAATTTAAAGAAGTTTTTATTGGGACAAATATCGCTTCCTGTGAGAACTTACGATAAAATTGCCGCTCTGACCTTTGATGACGGGCCTGATACCCAGCTTACACCTTTGGTGCTGGACAAGCTGGATAAATATAAAGTTCCTGCAACCTTCATGATGATCGGGCAGAAAGTAAATGATTCCACAAAACCTGTAATAGACAGGATAATCAAATCAGGCTGTGAAATCGGAAATCACTCCTGGGGCTATTCAAGTATGACCGGCATGTCGGCCGCCGATATCAGAAAGTCGGTCAGTGACACAAATGCAGCCATTCAAAGGTATTCGGGAACTACACCGAAATTTTTCCGCGCACCCAATCTTGCAATAAACAACACAATGCTCAGTGCCATAGACTTGACCTTTGTAAAC